>CAZLVX010000105.1:0-7248 GCA_964562965.1 uncultured Lishizhenia sp. | reverse complement strand
ACCTCTGCATCTGCAGCCCCATTAGCATTTGTAACTACGAGTGTTACAGTGTATGTTCCAGGGTTAGCATAGCTGTGTGATACTGATGTTCCAGTTCCAGAAAATCCATCACCAAAGTCCCATGCATAATTAGTTATGGCTGCCCCTCCACTCGTGGATGAAGTACTTGTAAACACAATTGGAGTATTAGCACAAGCAGATAAGGGATTGGCATTAAAATTTGCTACTGGATTTTGAGCGTTAATGCCATTAATGAGTAACAAAAAATAAAGTAGAAATTTAAAATTTCGGGCCATATCAGAACATAAGGAATGTAAAAATATCAAAAAGATGTCAAATTACATAATTAAGTTGCACAGCCTTAGATTAAAATACTAGAATACCATCTTTGATTTTCTTTTGAATCTATATTTTTTCTATTACAAATATCTATCACTTGTTCCTCTGTAATTTTTCCTAAACCAAAATACTTTGCATCAGGATGAGCGAAATACCATCCACTAACAGCTGCTGTAGGAAACATGGCTAAATTTTCAGTTAATTTAACCTCAATGTTTTGTGTTGCATTTAAAAGGTTGAACAATCCGATTTTTTCTTGATGGTCGGGACAAGCTGGATAACCGGGAGCAGGCCTAATTCCTCTATAATTTTCGGCAATTAATTCTTCATTTGACAACACTTCAGTTTGGGCGTAACCCCAATATTTACAACGTATTTCCATGTGCAAGTATTCGGCTAATGCTTCCGCCAAACGATCTGCTAGTGCTTTCAAGAGAATAGAATTGTAGTCATCGTGTTGTGCTTCGTAAACTTCAATTCGCGAGTCAATGCCAAAACCTGCGGATACCACAAACGCTCCAATATAGTCAGTAATTCCTGAGGATTTAGGAGCAATGAAATCAGCAAGGGCAAGGTTTGGTAGGCCTTCTGCTTTCTTTGTTTGCTGACGTAAGGTTCGCTGAACACCAAGTATCTCAGCCTGATTTTGAGGATTATATATCTCAATATCATCTCCAACTGAATTTGCGGGAAATAATCCAAAACAAGCGCGTGCTTCAAGCCATTTTTCCGAAATAATCAATTGTAGCATCTCTTGCGCATCTTTATACAGTTTTGACGCTTCAACTCCTACAATTTCATCTTCAAGAATTGCTGGAAATTTACCGTGTAATTCCCAAGTTTGAAAGAATGGTGTCCAGTCAATGAAATTGGCAATCTCCGAAAGATCAATCTGTTTCAACGTTTTTGTCCCTAAAAATTGCGGTGCCGTTATGGTTGAATCGTTAAACGCTAATGTTAATTTATTTTTCCTAGCTGTATTTAGATCTAATAGTTCTTTGGCAGCCCTATGTTTCGCATGATGCGAACGAATTTTCTCATAATCTGCTTTGAGTTCACGAACGAAATTATCTTTTCTCTGACCAAGTAAACTTTCAACAACAGTAACTGACCGAGATGCGTCCAGCACATGAACGGTTTGACCTTTCTTGTAATGTTCTTCTATTTTTACGGCGGTATGCACTTTTGAGGTGGTAGCGCCGCCGATGAGTAGTGGAATATTTAATCCTGCCCGCTCCATTTCTTTAGCTACGTGTACCATTTCATCAAGAGAAGGAGTTATTAATCCACTTAATCCAATTACATCAACATTTTCGTCAATTGCGGCTTTAATGATTTTATCCGCCGGAACCATTACGCCAAGATCTATTACTTCGTAATTATTACAGCCCAGAACAACTCCAACAATGTTTTTTCCGATGTCGTGTACATCACCTTTCACAGTAGCCATCAAAATTTTACCAGCAGAAGAAGATTTTCCATCCTTTTCTTGTTCAATAAATGGCAATAAATAGGCCACCGCTTTTTTCATCACTCTTGCGGACTTTACCACTTGAGGAAGAAACATTTTTCCACTTCCAAATAAATCTCCTACCACATTCATCCCATCCATAAGTGGACCTTCAATTACCTCTATGGGACGAGAGAACAAATGCCTACACTCCTCGACATCTTCGTCAATGAATTCAACCAATCCTTTGACAAGTGCATAACTTAATCTTTCAGTAACCGGTAATTTTCTCCAAGATAGGTCTGCTTCTTTTTTGATTACTTCACCTTTTACCGTTTCTGCAAATTCCAGTAAACGTTCAGTAGCATCGGATCTCCTATTCAACAAAACATCTTCTACATGAAGAAGAAGATTTGGTTCAATATCTGAATATACCTCCAGCATCGAAGGGTTAACAATCCCCATGTCCATGCCATGCTGTATTCCGTGATAAAGAAATGCTGCGTGCATTGCTTCGCGAACCTTGTTGTTTCCTCTAAAGGAAAAAGAAACATTCGAAACTCCACCACTTACGTGTGCTCCCGGTAAATTTTCTCGTATCCACTTCGTAGCACGAAAGAAGTCTAATGCATTGTTGTTGTGTTCCTCCATTCCCGTTGCAACCGGGAAAATGTTCGGGTCAAAGATGATGTCTTCTTTCGGAAAGTTTACTTTATGAACGAGAATATTATAGGATCGTTTACAAATTTCGATTCTACGTTCATAAGAATCTGCTTGTCCAAGCTCATCAAACGCCATCACAATCACTGCCGCACCAAAACGTTTTATTGTTTTTGCTTGACTGATGAAATTATCTTCTCCTTCTTTCAATGAAATTGAATTCACAACGCCTTTCCCTTGAATGCATTTCAAACCCGCTTCAATGATTTCCCATTTAGAACTGTCAATCATGACTGGTACTCGCGCAATATCAGGCTCAGATGCAATCAAATTCAGAAACTTTACCATCGCCTCTTTGCCATCGATCATTCCTTCGTCCATATTGACGTCGATAATTTGAGCGCCACCTTCCACTTGTTCTCTAGCAACACTTAACGCAGCCTCGAAATCCCCCTCTTTGATCAATCTTAAAAATGCCTTAGAGCCAGTGACATTAGTCCTTTCTCCGATATTCACAAAATTACTTTCTTTAGTCACTATAAGTGGCTCTAAACCAGATAATTTTAATTTTAGTTCCATTTTCTTGGGGTATAATTTTTTGCCAGATCTGCAATTTCTTTTATGTGTTCAGGCGTTGTTCCACAACAACCACCAATGATATTAATTAGTCCTTCCTCCAAAAATTCTTTTATTTGAGATGCCATCATTTTCGGAGTTTCATCATAATATCCGAATTCATTAGGTAAACCGGCATTTGGATGGGCACTAACAGCGAATGGAGATTTGTCATTTAAAATTTGTAAATACGGTCTCATTAAGTTAGCTCCCAATGCACAATTTAATCCAATGCTAAATAATGGCATATGTGATAAAGAAATCAAAAACGCTTCCGTGGTTTGACCTGTTAACGTTCTACCACTTTGGTCTGTAATTGTTCCCGAAACCATGATTGGTAATTTCTCTCCACGCTTTTCGAATACCTCATCAATAGCAAACAAAGCCGCTTTTGCATTAAGCGTATCAAATATTGTTTCAACTAATAATATGTCAACGCCACCATCCATCAATGCTCCAACTTGCTCAGAATAAGCATTCACTAATTCATCAAAAGATATCGCGCGATAACCTGGGTCGTTAACATCCGGTGAAATAGAAGCAGTTCTGTTGGTTGGACCTATAGAGCCTGCGACAAATCTTGGTTTGTCTGTAAATTCTTTTGCGACTTCTTTGGCAATTTTGGCACTTTCGAAATTTATGGCGTAAACGGCACTTTGTAAATCATAATCGGCTTGAGCAATCCATGTTCCGGAAAAGGTGTTTGTTTCCACAATGTCAGCGCCTGCCTCAAAATACGCGCGATGTATTGTTTTAATTATTTCAGGACGCGTGATGGACAATAGGTCATTATTTCCTTTTAAAGATTTTGAATGATTTTCAAAATGACCCTCTCGGAAATCATCTTCCGTTAATTCATACCGTTGAATCATAGTGCCCATTGCACCATCTAAAATGAGTATGCGTTCTTTAATTGCCTTTTCAAGTTCTGTTTTCATATTATATGTATGTGGAAGAAAAGGTTCGGGTGAACAGATTAACTTATCTTTTTCCATTTAGGAATCGGATTTGGCACCTTTTCACATCAATTGGATAGGTTGCCAAGGTTTCAAAGGGCCTGTCCCTCCACCTTTCTTCATAAGTTTATTTAAATGAACGTTGTGCAAAGATACAAACAGAATTCAACAATTAAAACTAAGCGTTAACTTTGATGTAACGATGAAATTTTTCAAAATGATAAAAAGCTTTGTTCCTGCGTTAGCTGGGCTCACATTTTTAATAAAAAATGAAAATAATTTTAAATTTCAACTAATTGCTTTTTTTAGTGTTTTAACTTTGGGTTTGTCGGTTGGTATCAATAGTTATGAGTGGCTTTTTATACTAGTCTGTAGTGCTATAGTTCTAGTTGCCGAAGGAATAAATACGGCTATTGAAAAGCTGGCAGATCAAATCGAACTTTCTAAAAACCCAAAAATTAAGGTTATCAAAGACGTCTCAGCTGCCGCAGTATTACTTTCAGCCGTTTTTTCATTAATTATCGGTCTAATTATTTTTTATCCATATCTCAAGAAGCTCTTTTTTGGCTCATGGTAATCCTGCTTCCAGGTAAATTAGAAATTACTCCTTTCAATTCGAGTTGTAACAGAAAAGATTGCAATTGTGTAAATGACAGACCTGATTTCATGTACAGAACATCTACATGTATATTCGGGGAAGAATTAATAAAATCTACAAGTAACTTCTCTGTTTCGTCGAGTTCAAAAGCAATGGTGGGTTGTTTATGCTGGACTTGACTTGTCCAATTCAAAAGAGTACGAACGTCATCGGCAGTCGTCAAAACATTGGCTACACCTTTTCTTATGAGATGATTACAACCCATGGAAGTTTCTCGGTTAATGTCACCAGGGAGTGCAAAAACCTCACGATTATAATCAAATGCAAGTTCTGCTGTAATAATAGATCCACCTTTTTCTTTACTTTCAATAACCAAGGTAGCATCACATAACCCGGCCACAATACGATTACGCATGGGAAAATTTTCGCGATCTGGATTCGTTCCAATCATAAATTCTGTAATCAATCCACCGTTTTTCATCATTTGAGCGGCCATATTCTTGTGCACACTCGGATAAATTCTGTCAAGTCCATGACCTAATACACCAATTGTCTCAATATTATTTTTCATACAAAGAGAATGCGTATGAGCATCTATTCCGTACGCTAAACCAGAAACGACTAGTACATTATCAATTGATAGTTCTTCCATTAATCCAGTAAGGAATTTTTTTCCGTATTCCGAAGGGTGACGTGTTCCTACTATGGATATAATCTTGTCCTTGTTCCAGTCAAAATTTCCCTTCGAATAGAGCACAATTGGCGAATCTGAACATTGCTTTAATCTTCGCGGGTAATCACTATCTAAAAAGAAACTCGTTTGTATTTCATTTTTTAAATTGAAATTTAGTTGTTCTTCAGCTAGTTGAAGAGCATGTTCCCTTTTTAATGAATTTATTATCGATTTATGAACACCTGTTTGCAGCCAAAGTTCATGTTCGCTCATGCTGAAAACATCCTGAAAATCATTTAGTTGGTTGATTATTTTAAAAAGTCTGCTTGCGCCAATTCCATGGAGTTGACTTAAGGCAATTTTATAAAAGGTATTCTGCTCGTTCAAAATTTTATTAGTTTCGTTACATTAAGTTAATCATTATTTTCATGAATTTTCCTATTAAAATAGTTTGCACCTTATTTTTTTGCTTATCGAATCTGAGTGTTTTTTCTCAAATTAAAGGGTCAATTCGGGACGCTAAAAATGGCGATCCAATTCCCGGGGCGAAAATTTCTCTTTCTAGTGGTGAAAAGTTAGCTACAAATATTACCGGAGAATTTTTATTGAGACCAACGAAATACCCAGTTCGATTAATAATTTCTTCATTTGGATATGAATCAGATTCATTATGGATAACGAAGGATACGACTTTCGTAAAATCATTGTATGTGGAGTCCATTCAAATCAAAACAGTTGTCGTCACTGCCGGAAGACGATCTCAAGAAATCGAGGAGGTTCCAATCTCAATGGAAATTTTACGCCCAGAACTTATTAATAATAAAGGTTTGTCAAATTTAGAACAAGCCGTTGACCAATCTCCTGGTGTTTATGCAATGGATGGTCAAGTAAGCATAAGAGGTGGTGGGGGTTACGCTTATGGTGCGGGTAGTCGCGTAATGCTCCTGTGGAATGGGGTTCCTATGCTTTCTCCCGATATTGGAGATGCAAAGTGGAACGCCGTACCTATGGAACAAGCTTCACAAATTGAAATTCTTAAAGGTGCATCATCTGTTTTGTACGGAAGTGGAGCCTTGAATGGAATCATTGCTCTTACAGAACGAGAACCTACTCCTGATCTTCATCTTTCCGCAAAAGTTCAATCAGGTGTATATGGTGATCCTCGACGCAAATCACTAATATGGTGGAAGAAAAACCCAACTTTTCACATGGCAGATGTATACGCAGGAAAATCATTTAAGAAATTTGGATTTACACAAGGAGCTAATTTCTATAAGGATTATGGGTATCGAATGGGAGAAGATGAAATGAGATTTCGATTGAATGGTTCTTTGTATTTTAAAAGTAAAAAGTATCCTAATATGAAAAGTGGTATAGGGTACAATTATCAATACCAAGATATCGGTGCTTTTATTTTATGGAAGAATGATTCCCTTTGTTATCAGGCAAAAGATGGAACTATTAATGAACAGAAAGCCATTAGACTGAGCGTAGACCCGTACCTTAAGGTTTTTGATAAATACAACAATAAACATTTTTTACGTGCGCGTTATTATTTGGTAACAACTGGAAATAATGTTGATTACAAAGACGCTTCCTTTGCACAAATGTATTACTTGGATTACCAAATTCAGAAAAAAATTGGATTGGGAACAAATCTCTCTGCAGGAATAACAAACAATACCAGCACTGTGAAAAGTTGGGTTTTTGGAAATCATTTTTCTCAAAATATGGCAGCATACGGTCAAGTAGAATCACGTTTTAAGAAATTGGACATTTCTGCAGGAATGCGTTTAGAATATTACCAATTAGATAATAATCGACCAGATTCAAGATTTGAATACCTCGATTCTTTGTACATGCCTGTTTATCCGGTTTTTCGCACAGGAATGCATTATGAGGTCAATAAGTTTTCACATTTGAGAGCATCACTAGGACAAGGCGTTCGTTTTCCTTC
>CAZLVX010000104.1:1697-7256 GCA_964562965.1 uncultured Lishizhenia sp. | reverse complement strand
GTTGATCGTTGCGCTGATGAGTTCACTGCCACTAGCAGGATTCCCAAAATTAAAAAATGTTTCATGTGCTTAAGTTTTAGCTTAAGATGCAACACAAATTAACTTTCCATAAAAAAAATTAGATCGAGGCGCTATTTGTTGGAATTTCGCGGTCCACTTTTTTAAATAATCCTTGCAATACTTTACCTGGTCCTACTTCAACCACTTCCTTACAACCATCCGTAAGCATATTTTGCATGATCTGTGTCCATTTTACGGGTCCGGTTAATTGTGCAACGAGATTTTGTTTAATTACTTCAGGGTCAGTTACCGATTGTGCATTTACATTTTGATAAACAGGACAAATTGGCGTGGAAAATTTAGTTTCTTCAATAGCAGAAGCGAGTTCCTCTCGTGCTGGTTCCATTAGTGGGGAATGAAATGCACCTCCAACTTGTAAGATCATTGCTCGTTTTGCACCGGCCTCCGTTAGCGCTTGACAAGCGGATTCTACGGCGGAAAAAGCTCCCGAGATGACCAATTGACCGGGGCAGTTATAATTAGCTGGAACAACTATTCCATCAATAGATTTGCAAATTCTTTCAACATCCGCATCTTCTAATCCGAGTATTGCAGCCATTGTAGAAGGTTCTAATTCACAAGCTTTTTGCATGGCTAAAGCTCTTTTAGAAACTAAACGAAGTCCATCTTCAAACGTTAACGTCTTATTGGCAACCAAGGCAGAAAATTCGCCAAGTGAATGACCAGCTACCATATCAGGTTGAAATTCAACCCCTAAACAAGAGGCGAGAATAGTTGAATGCAAGAATATAGCCGGTTGGGTGACTTTTGTTTGTTTCAACTCTTCATCAGTGCCTTCGAACATGATTTTTTGAATATCAAATCCTAAAATTTCGTTAGCTTTTGCGAACATTTCGCGTGCAATTGCTGATTGATCGTAAAGATCTTTTCCCATTCCGGAAAATTGAGCTCCTTGTCCAGGAAAAACGTATGCTTTCATGAAAAATATTTTGACAAAAATAAGAAATATGTTGAGTTGTACTAATTACAACTGACCATCGGAATGGTATTTCCCTTTTTTATAAATCCTCACCTTTTTAGCAATCCCATCTTTATCGTATTCGAACACTTTTCCGTCCCACAATTGACCCCCTTTAAACGTTCCATCCATCCAAATCACATCGTTTTCGTTGTACAAGCGGTTATGACCTTCTGGGTTGAATTTTACACCTTTAGTTTTAGGATTCACGACTTTAGGTGGGTAGGTAAATTTGTTAACTGTTGGAGTTGGTTGAACAGTTATTTTTTTAGGTTCGAATTTTTGAGCTTTTTCGATCAAACCATTAGCGTTGAACGTCGTAATTTCTTTTAAAGAGCCATCACTGAAATAGCGTTTTAAAGTTCCAGTTGGTTTTCCATCTTTCATTGAATATTCTAATTCTACTTGACCGTTCGCATAAAAATATTGAACCAAACCAGATTCCTTTCCTGAACTATTATAGGAGCCTTTATAAGCGAGTTTCCCATTAGAGTGATTTCGTATGTAAACACCTTTAAAAGCATCATAACTGAAATTGCCTTGTTCCTTTAATTTGCCATTTTGATAGTAACGACTGTAGGCGCCATACGGCCGATTATTGACATAGTTTCCATTTAATTTGGGTGTTTTCCCATCTGAGTAATACTTGACCCAACTTCCTTCCTTGAATCCGTTTACATAGTTTCCTTCTTCTATCTTTATATCGGATTTGACCCCTGCACTAGGCCGGTCTTTTCCATAATACACCCAATGACCTGTTCTTTTGCCATTTTTGTCTTTTTTATTCTGTGAGAGAACAAGTAAAGGCGATATTACAAAAAGAAGTATCCAAAAGCGCATGTGACTAAGTTAATGAAAAGTGCTTAAATTCTATGCTGATTTGTTGTGAATAAAACACAAAAAAAGCTGTTAAACGGCACAATGCGTGCCAGAAAATTAACTTAATTTTGTCAGTAAATGTTAACACTCGATCCTAAATCTTTAACAGTTCCAAAATTGCATCAATACTTGTTAGGTGCCGTTGGACCAAGACCAATTGCTTTTGCCTCCACTATAGACGAAGAAGGTAGACCAAATTTGGCTCCATTTAGTTTCTTTAACGTATTTAGTGCGAATCCTCCCATAATGATTTTTTCACCGGCAAGGTCTGGCAGAAGTAATACAACTAAAGACACATACAACAATGTCAAAATTGTCCCGGAGGTAGTTATCAATGTTGTCAATTATGATATTGTGCATCAAATGAGTTTAGCAAGTTCGCCTTATGCAGCTGGTGTTAGTGAGTTTGAAAAAGCCGGATTTTCAGCTATTCCGTCCGAATGCATAAAGCCGTTTCGAGTGGCAGAATCACCTGTTCAATTTGAATGCAAAGTAAACCAAGTAATAGAATTGGGAACGGAAGGTGGTGCTGGAAATTTGATTATTTGCGAAGTTTTAAGAATACACATCAGTGAAAAAGTATTGAACGCTGATGGAATGATTGATCAACATAAAATTGATCTTGTGTCGAGAATGGGAGGGAATTGGTATTGTAGGGCCGATCATTCATCAATGTTTGAAATACAAAAACCAATAACTACTTGTGGTATTGGATTCGATCAACTTCCGATGGATATTAAAAATAGCAAGATCTTAAGTGGAAATGACCTCGGTTTTCTTGCTGGGATTGAGGAATTACCAAATGAGACAGATGTAAATGAATATAAACTTTTAGAGTTAAGCGAAATATTCTTATCTTTAGAAAACAAACCTCTAGAGTTAGAGATGGCTTTGCATGTTCGAGCGAAATCTTTAATCGAGGAACAGAATTTAGAAGAAGCATGGAAATGCTTATTGAGCTTTAATAATAGATAAACAACAACTAATAATTACGCATATGTTTAAAATTCAAGGCACTGTAAAAGTGATCAACCCAACTCAAGTAATCTCAGATAGATTTTCCAAAAGAGAGTTTGTAATTGAAACACAAGATACATACCCACAGCAAGTCATCTTTCAAACGACACAAGATAAATGTTCCTTACTTGATCAAGTTCAGGTGGGTGAATTTGTAGATGTTTCTTTCAATTTACGAGGTAGAGAATGGACTAGTCCTCAAGGAGAGGTAAAGTATTTCAATACAATTGAAGCTTGGAGAATAGAAAGAGTAGGTCAAGGGACAGGAATTCCTTCAGGGGGACCGTCACCTATGTCCTTAGGATCGGATCCAATTCCAGTGGCTCAAACCGCAAGCGCATTAGAAAACAATAGCGACGAAGCTGACGATTTACCGTTCTAATTACGTTGTGAAATTTAGATTATTTGGGCCCTTAGTGGCCCTTTTTTTATTCGCAATAGGAACTATACAGGTCCATGTATTCGAAAATTATTTCCTTGGCCTTTGGAGAAAAATCATCTTTTAATTGTGAGTTACTTCTTACGTTATCACAAACTAGGTAAACTTCACACCAATCCGAATCAAATAAATATTGCGCTTGAATTAATCCATTAATTATTTGAAACGTGTATGAATTAGGTTCATTATCGACAGCGATTTGAGAAATAATTTTAGCCATTTCTACATCATGGTAATTATCTAAAGAGAGAAGGTAGGCATAGCATAAAAGGTCTTTTGCATCTCCCCGTTGCATGAGCTCTTCACGCGTGTAACATTTGTTATTTTTAAGTAAGGTTTTTAATAAAAGTGGTGCGTTCGATTGGTTGTCAATGTTCCAGCCTAAAGCATTAATACAGGCTAATTTTAATTCCAAAGATGCTTTTTCGGAAGAAATAAATCGAATCAATTTGCGGTCAATTTTTCCTTGTCTTTTTTGAGCATATTGAATAATTTTTTCATTTTTATAGGCATCTGCAAAATAGGTAGAAGTTAACGGAGAATCTGCAAGTACAAAACGAAAAGAAAGTAAGAAACCGAAGATTAAGAAATTTTTCATTGAAACAATTTTAGTACATTACCATAGCCAAAATTACACCAATAATGATGCTCATTAATTTCAGGACGTTAAATTTATGATTTTCGGACGTTTCGAAAATTATTGTGGTTGAAATATGCAAAAACATTCCAACAACTATGGCTAAAATCATGTGGACATCAATTCCAAGGTCAGCGGGCGAAACAGTTAAACCGAGAAATACCCCTACAGGCGTCATTATTCCAAATAACCCCAGCACAAGCCACTTTAACCAAGGTTTTAAAGTGGTATGGTATAAAAGAGTCATCAAGGCAACAGCTACCGGAATTTGATGAAAAATAATTCCCCAAAAGAGCGTATCGTGTTGGTGATGGTCTTCTGATTCGATGCTAGCAAAATGATTTCCTAATGGTATCCCTTCAATAATGGAGTGAATAGAGAGAGACAGAAATAATAGCCATGGCAACTGTTGTTTAGAATGCACATGTACATGCCCATGTTCGATTCCACCTGAGAAATACTCCAAAATTAATTGAATCAAAAATCCATACAATATATATAAGCCTGCACTTTTATCTTCGTCGTGATATAAATCGGGTAATAAATGCTGAAATATAATAGCCAATAAAAATCCACCACTAAAAGCCAATAACAACTTTATCCATTGATTTTTATTATTGGTATGTAGATAGGCAACGAGTGAACCACCTAAAATTACCGAGGCAAACAATCCTATTACTACTGCACTAAGTTCCATCAGATTTTTTCGGCAATGATTATTAAACGATCCGATTCTTCCACGTCAAATGAATTCAACTGATAATCGCCAAATACATGTTTAATGATAAATTTTCCGTTCAAAAGTTTCTTAAAGTCAGCTAAAAAAAGCGATTGCACGCGTTCCATAAAACTGTGAGAATTCGTTCCGTCCAATACATCAATGAATTTATAAATGTGTTCTTTGTCCCATTTCCTTCGAATGGAAAAGTGGATATCATCTATTATTTTTTCCTCGGATAGCACAAGATTTTCAATGATTTTGCGAGCATTCATAAAGTCGATGACAAACATTCCTTTTTCGTCGAGCATTGCATGAACTGCTTGGATAACTTGTTCATTTTCAGTTGAACTTTCAAAATACCCAAAACTCGTGAATAAATTAAAAATAGCAGCGAAGCGCTCATTGGGAATAATTTCCCGCATGTCATGTACAGAAAATCTTAAGCCTGATTTCGCGTTTTCTTGTGCTGCTTTAATACTATTCCTGGATAAATCTACACCTAATACATTTAAACCTGATTGGTGTAACATCAAGGAATGTCTTCCTTTTCCACAAGCTAAATCTAATACTCCAGCTTCTTTGGGGAGGTTTAAAAGTTTGGTGAGCTGCTCAATAAATAAGGCTGCCTCTTCATCATTTCTATGTTTGTATAAAACGTGATAATATGAAGTATCAAACCAAGTATCAAACCACTCTTTTTCTGTCATAAGGCAAATGTAAGTAAAAGCAACTTAATTGCAATAAAGGAACAAAAGAGATTCTTAGTTTAATTATTCCTAAATTCGAAAGATGAAATTCATCGGAATAACAGGAGGAATTGGATCAGG
>CAZLVX010000104.1:0-1597 GCA_964562965.1 uncultured Lishizhenia sp. | reverse complement strand
ATTGGGCGTCAAGTCAAAATAAACCACTGGTATTTAATGAGGCAGCGATTCTTTACGAAACTGATGCGTATAAAAAATTTCATGAAATTATTTTGGTTACGGCACCTCTATCGTTGCGCATTACTCGGGTGATGAAGAGAGATGGAATTTCCGAAGAACAAATTCGCGATCGTATGGAAGCACAGTGGTCGGACGATAAAAAACTCAGCTTCGGGCCATATGAAATAATAAACGACAACCGCTTGCCTCTGTTGAGTCAAATCGAGGAAGTCATCGAACAATTACTTAAGTCCGACGCTTAGTTAAAAAATAGAACAAGCAGGCACCGAGTACTACCCCGCCTGTATTTGCTATGGCATCGAGAAAAGAAGGTACCCTTCCAGGCACAAGACCTTGAAGAAATTCAAGCAAAATTCCATACGCAACCATTAGGAGTATCCCTACAAATAGGTGTTTGTTCTTTTCTCTCCAAATGCCAAAAGAAAGCATAAGAATGAAATAGGCGATAAAATGGGATAATTTATCAGAACTTCCAAGTTCTACTTGTTTTGGCGGGAGTAAACTCAAAATTGCAATCCCAAAAGCGACACAAAAAAATAAACTGGCCTTAACGATCTTTGGAATTTTCATAACCTAAGGTTTTGCCTTTTTTTTCTGCTGGAATACCTTTTTTCATCCAAATTGGCATTGGTTCATTTTTGAGGTAGTGGTCAAAAAACTGGCGCATTCGAATACTCAAGTCAATTTTATTTGCAACCCGGGTTAGGTTATGATCTTCTTCGTTATAATTCAACATCCAACAAGGTTTTTGAAGTCTTCTCAGTCCGTTGTAAAGTTCAATTCCTTGATACCAAGGTACGGCGCCGTCTTCGTCATTGTGCATAATTAAAAGTGGTGTTGTGACGTTGGGTAGATGAAATAATGGAGAATTTTCTCTGTAAAGTTCCGGTGCCTCCCAAATAGTTTTTCCAATTCTACTTTGTTGAGATTCATATTGGAATTGTCGGTTTAAACCCGAACCCCATCGTATGCCTCCATACGCAGAAAACATATTCGATACTGGAGCTCCGGCCATCGCAGCTGCATATCTCTTTGTCATTGTGATTAACTGAGCTGTTTGATAACCACCCCAACTTTGCCCTTGTAAGCCTATTTTGAAGGAATCAATTGGAAAGTTTCTCATGACGAATTCTGTTCCACTTACGATGCAATTATAAGCAGATTTGGCAGGCTTACCTGGATAGGTATAGCGAATATCTGGAATCAGCACAAAGTAACCTGCTGAAGCATATTCAATGGGATTTATCGTACTGGCTGATGGTCTAGGAGAATTATAATTATGCAAATTATCAGCGTTCAACTCATAAAAATAAACGAGTAAAGGATACTTTTTAGAGGGATCAAAATTTTCAGGAGAATAAAGTAGACCTTCTAAAGGCAACTTGTCATGGGCTTTCCATTTTATTAATTGAACTTTGGCCCAATTATAATCATCTTGTTGTGGATTCGTTTTGGAAATGACCTTTTCGTTTTTAAAGGTATTATCTAAAATTGATACCTCGGGATACATTGATACAGACATTGTCCGAACCATGTG
>CAZLVX010000103.1:0-7278 GCA_964562965.1 uncultured Lishizhenia sp. | reverse complement strand
AATTCTAGAGATAAAATAAATTCATTTAATATCCACCACGAGAAAATCGAGCAACTAAATACATTTTTACCATATAAAGATCAGTTAAAAATCATAGTTACTTCGGGAGCTTCTTGTCCTGACGCTTTGGTTGATAAGGTTATTCAAAAAATCGTTGAACTACACCACCCAAATGAATCAGTTGAGAATCTTCTTGCAACTTTAAACTCATGAAATAGTCATGCAAATAGTTTACGCACCTGCTAAGCAAGTAACGCAGTTAAGCACCTTTAAAATATGATGACGATTCACTAAGTGGCTGCCAAAGCGGTCCATATGACCTAGAAAAGATAAATTATATACAAATGAAAAGTTACACAAAAAAGGGAGACAATGGAACCACTGGCTTAATTGGTGGGACTCGTGTTGCAAAAAACTCAATAAGAATTGATGCCTACGGCACTGTTGATGAGTTAAACTCATACATTGGAGTGGTAAGGGACTATCCTATAAATGAAATATACAAGGTACAACTGATTGAAGTACAAGACCGTTTGTTTACCATTGGTTCAAGTCTAGCATCAGACCCTGAAAAATCTACCATGAAAATTCCGGATCTAAAAAATTCAGATGTCGAGCTTCTTGAAAAATGGATGGATGAAATGGATGAGCAGCTAGCTCCAATGAAGTTTTTTGTAATGCCTGGTGGGCATCATGCTGTTTCTTTTGCTCATGTTGCAAGATGCGTATGTAGAAGAGCGGAACGAATTACTATTGATTTAAAAGAGAAAGAATTTGTTTCTGAGTTGGTGCTAATTTATTTGAATAGGCTAAGCGACTACTTATTTGTTCTGTCAAGAAAATTAAGTAAAGATTTCGAAGCAATTGAACAACCGTGGCATCCTCGTGTGTAAAATTGGGTTATTCTAAAAAAACTTTTGATGAAAATTGTTCAACTACTTGCATTTGTGAAAAATAACTATACTTTTGCCGAAAATAATGACAGTCAAAATTTGTTACTATGTATTGGACACTAGAACTTGCATCCTACCTTGAAGACGCCCCTTGGCCGGCGACAAAAGAAGAATTAATAGACTTCGCTATTCGAACAGGTGCTCCATTGGAAGTCGTGGAAAACCTTCAAGATCTTGAAGACGAAGGAGATATGTATGAAAGCATTGAGGAAATTTGGCCAGATTATCCTTCTCGAGAGGATTTCCTATTCAATGAAGACGAATATTAGTAAATCCCGCGATGCGGGATTTTTTGTTTTATGAATTATTTAGGCCACCTCTATTTTTCTGGAGACGATAAAGATTTGATGATTTGTAATTTGTATGGTGATCACGTCAAAGGGAAGAAATACACGAGTTATCCGTCTAAAATTATAGAAGGAATTCTACTTCATAGAGAAATAGATCATTTTATTGACAATCATCCTGAAGTGCTTGCATTAAAGAAGTTGTTGTACACGGATTTGCCTAAAGTTTCCGGTGTTGCTGTAGATTTGTATTTTGATCATTTATTGGCAAAAAACTGGAAAAAATACCACTTCGAGGAATTATCAAATTTTCTTAATTCATTTTTCCAATTCTCTTCAAATTATGAGACTTTTATGAAGGCAGAATTCAAAGAATTTCTTCTTCATTTGCGTTTTAATCGTTGGCTGGAGCATTATTCATCTTCCTATGGCTTAGAAAAATTATGCCAAGGCGTATCTTCTAAACTTTCTTTCCAAAATAAATTAATACAGGCTCCAAAATATTTTGAGTTGTTCGAGAAAGAAATTGAGTTCGCCTTCGAAGCTTTTATGATCGATGCTTGTCGGCAATTTAACGTATCAAATTTACATGTCCGGTAACCACTTTATAATCGTCCAAATCAGGATTTTTATAAATCACCTTCCAAACATATGTTCCGACAGGTGACAATTTACCGTTATAGAAACCATCCCAACCCTTGTTTGAATTAAAAGATTGAAAAATTAATTCACCCCATCGATTATAAATTTCAAGTTGAAAATTCGCTGGGTCAAATCCATTTGTAAAAACAGGCACAAATATATTATTATGTTCGTCACCGTCGGGAGTAAAAGTATTTGGTATGTAAAAAATCTCATCTCCTTTTACTTGAATGTAGATTGTTATAGAATCTTTGCAGCCAAATTCATTTTCCACCAACAAAACAACTTGGTAATTACCATCAGCATAAGGATAAACATGTTCAAATACAGGAGGAAGCTGCCCCTCACTAACAGTACCATCTCCATAGTCGAGTGTAAATAGAGTTGCTCCTGAACAAAAATTCATAAACGTAATTTCTGGGCTATCGCTTGTTGTGATTGTTGGTTGCGCCTGAAGTTCGGCAATTGGATTAGAATTCACTACGATATTCGTTGTTATCGTTCCCTCGCAACCGTTTGCGTCAATTCCAGTTACAGTGTATAGTGTGGAAGTTGACGGTGAAAACTGATTTGTAGAACCATTCCCACTCGGTTGCCAGATATAATTCACCGCGCCTGACACATTAACTTGGGCAAATTCACCGGAACAAATTTCCTGACTGGGTGTAATTTGCAGAACAGGATTAGGAAAAACTTCAACTGTAAGAGAGTCTAGATTTGAACAATTATTGGCATCAGTACCCAATACATAATATACATTATTCGTCTCAGCAATTAAATTTTGTTGGGCAGAACCACCCGAAAACTGCAACCAATCATAGGAAACTCCTCCAGTGGCCTGAAGCAAAATATTATCACCAAAACAATAATTCATCTGACTTGTAGTCAATTGAATATCTGGAAGCGGATTCACAGTTACTGTAACTGGAATCGAATTAGAACAATTATTATTATCGCTTCCCGTTAAGATAAAATTAGTGGTTGTATTCAACGTTACTGTCAAAACACCTTGATTATTAATACTCCCAAGTGAAGGACTCCAGCTATAATTTTGTGCACCTGAAGGAATTAAGATTACCGTATCCGATTCGCAAATAGTCACCGAATTACACATGGGCGAAGGCAAGGGATTTACTGTTAAATTAATTGTAACAGAAGAATCGCAACCTGCTGCCGTTTGAAAATTAAAATTATACTGACCTGAATTCATTAAATTCTGACCACCGAATAATAAACTAGAACCTTGACAAATTGAAGTATCAATACTCACACTAACATTTGGATTCACCGATAAATTCAAATTAACAATTGAATCACATCCATTTACAGATAAAAGGTTCGCCTGATATGATCCCGCTGATGTTAGGTTTTGACCATTAAACGAATATGAATCACCCTCGCAAATGGGAACATTTAAAGTTGTATTAAGTTGGGGATAAACGGTCACATTCACTTGATCAGTCGTTGGACAAACTCCGGGACTACTGGCTAGTGATGTAGTTACTGTGTAAACTTGAGTTACAGGCGTATTTCCATTATTCGTAAGTGTAACTGTTGGATTGGAAATATTCGTTGCACTCAATCCAGTGGCAGGTGACCAAGAGTAAATGTTTGCGGGATTGTTTACAGTTCCAATTTGCGCGTTTTGTCCCGTACAAAAAATTACATCACTGCCTGCATTTGAAGAAGCCTGATCTGTATAAATAACCACATTTCTTACTGAATGTTGATCTGTAGCTCCTCCGGTGGACGCTGTAAATCCCATATAACCTGAAAAATTGATGGGAAAATTTGCTGTTAAATACTGTATGTTATTAATAAACAATGTTACAGCACCGTTAACATAAGTAATTTTAACTGGTTGATATGAATTATTCCTAATAAAATTCAGGTTATTTCCTGCGTTTGTTAGCTTCACAATCCCTGCAATACATTCATTATATCCGACTCCACTAAAAATTTGTAGCTCTGGATTGACACCGCAACCATTGTCCCAAGTATCGATTATAACTTTTAATCCATTTGCAGTACCCGGGATCCCAACACCTTGCCCGTTAACAAATCCTGTAGGTGGGACATCTAAAAAACAAAAAGCTAAACCATCAGCTGCGCTGCCACCCCAAATTCTATAGTCGAATTCCACTGTCCATTTGGAACAAATCAATGGGTTGATAGGCGTTCCATAAAATACCCCTCCACTTTGATTTCCTGAGGCATTCGTTAGGATCAATTCATTAGGGCTAGCATCAATATCACCACCTGTATCGCCGGCATAAGCATTCCCTGTCAAATTCCATCCTGTGGTATTAATATTTGGCGATCCATTTAATTGTGCAAACACAAAGGTTTGAGCAAAAAAAAGATCTTGTCTTAACAAAAAATAAATGGAAAGCAGCAAAAAAGAAAATACGCGCATTACTTGACAAAGACGTTTTTAACATGATTTAGTTGCTAAATTTATATAAATTAATTGGAATTGATGGTATCTTAGTGTATTTTTGACACATTACAAGCGACATGAGCAAAAAAAATAAGAATATAGAAGAATTTGATTCCTTTCATATTGTGGTATTTGGAGGTGATGGAGATTTAGCACTAAGAAAAATATACCCTGCCCTTTTTCATAGGCATCAGGATGGTCAATTTTCAAAAGATTTTAAAATAATCGCAATTACGCGAAAGGAACCAAATAAAACTTTGTTCTCTACAGAGTTAATTAAGTTCTTAAAAGTTTCGGAAGGCGACCAAACAAAAGTGGAGGAAATAGAGAAATTCGCGAATCAAATTGAACTTATCCAAGTTGAGAATCAGGAAGCGAAAAGTTACGTTCACTTGTCGAAAGTCCTGAACGAAAACCCTCACTATCAGCATATCTATTATTTTTCAACTCCGTCAAGTGCCTTTGGTCCAATTGCGAGAGCGCTAAAAGATTCAGGTTTAGTAAATGAGAAAAGTAAGGTTGTGATAGAGAAACCTTTAGGTCATAGTTTAGCCTCATCAAATGCTATTAATGAAGAGATCTCAGAGGCGTTTAAAGAACATCAAATCTACCGCATCGATCATTACTTAGGTAAGGAAACCGTTCAAAATTTAATGGTATTGCGCTTTGCCAACAATCTTTTTGAAAGAGCGTGGGATTCAGAACATATTGAAAACATTCAAATTACTGTTGCCGAAAGTCTGGGTGTTGAAAAACGAGCAGCCTATTATGATAATAGCGGGGCCTTACTAGACATGGTTCAAAATCATTTACTTCAACTTCTTTGCTTAGTTGCCATGGAACCACCATCTGTTCTTGAGGCGGATGAGGTTCGAAATGAAAAATTAAAAGTACTTCGTTCTCTCCGACCTTTGACTAAAAAATCAGTGCAAACAGACACTGTTAAAGGACAATATACGCGTGGAACAATCAAAGGAGAACAAGTGAATTCATATTTAGAAGATATTGAGAAATATCAATCAAAAACAGAAACATTTGTCGCAATCAAGGCTTATGTGGATAATTGGCGTTGGAAGAATGTGCCTTTTTATCTAAGAACAGGTAAGCGTATGATCAAACGCTATTCTGAAATTGTTATAAATTTCAAGGAGGTTCGTCACAATATTTTTCCATCAAAAGAGAAACTGAATAACAACAAACTAATTATTCGCTTGCAACCAGAAGAAAGAATTGAACTTGTTCAAATGACAAAAGTTCCAGGTCCAGGTGGATATCGTTACAAACCCGTAGCACTAAAACTTGATTATAGTGATTCGTTTAAAGATAGATTTCCTGAGGCCTATGAGCGCTTAATTATTGATGTAATTCGAGGAAATCAAACCTTATTTATGCGTCAAGACGAACTTCAGGCAGCATGGACTTGGATTGAATCGGTTACCGAGAGTTGGAAAGCTGTGAATCAGGCCAATATATTGTACGAAGCAGGATCTTGGGGACCAGGAGATCTTATTTTAGGAGAAGACGAAAGTTGGATTACCAAAACATGGAAAGAACAATGATTCAAGAGGTATCGGATAAAAAAATATTTTTAGAACAGATAACAGAAGATTTCATTTCTACTGTAAAATCTGCAATTGAGAAAAAAGGAGAGGCGAAAATTCTACTCTCTGGAGGTTCTAGCCCAATAGAATTATATGAAAAGTGGTCTAAGTTGGATTTACCTTGGCATGCGATACAAGTAGGACTTGTGGATGAGCGTTTTGTGGATCCGACAGATGAAAATTCTAATGAACTATTGATCAACACTCACTTACTCAAAAATAAAGCTGCTAATGCCTCACTTTTGGGTATGGTTTTTCAAACAGCTGATATTATTTCAAATTGGAATTCCTTGGAAAATAAGTATGAACATTATTTTCAATCGGATTATCTGTTGCTCGGAATGGGTGAAGACGGCCATACTGCCTCTATTTTTCCTGATGACATCAATTCTGATCTTTCCTTTGAAACTGAAATGTTAACTGCCATAACAAACGCACCAAAGTATCCCTACAAACGCCTAACATGTACTCCAAAAATGATTAAAAGTGGTTCACATGTAGTGCTTATGATTTCCGGAGACAAAAAGCGCAATGTTTTTGAAGAAGCTGAAAAAAAACACTTACCGATTGCAAAAATTAACGCCTACATTCATAAAACTTTCATTTTAATATGAACAAAAGAATAACCGAAATAACGCAACGTATAGTCGAAAGGAGTAGAGAAACGAGAACTGCCTTTTTAAATCAATTACAGAGCGCAAAAGATTCAGATGTATCAAGACATAAAATGCATTGTGGGAATCTCGCGCATGCGTTCGCTGGATGCGAACAAAACGACAAGGAGAAACTTGCGGAAAATCTTGCGAAAAACATCGGGATTATTACTGCATACAATGACATGCTTTCCGCCCACAAAGTATACGAAAACTATCCAGAAAAATTAAGGACCTATGCGCGTGAATTTGGGGCAGTTGCTCAGGTTGCAGGTGCTGTACCAGCCATGTGTGATGGCGTAACCCAAGGGCAACCCGGAATGGAATTATCGCTTTTCAGTAGAGATGTTATAGCTATGTCCACTGCCGTTGGACTTTCACATAGTATGTTTGACGGGATTTTATGTTTAGGTATTTGCGATAAGATAGTTCCAGGGTTGTTAATTGGTGCCTTACGCTTTGGACATCTTCCTGCAGTTTTTGTTCCAGGCGGTCCCATGCCAAGTGGAATCAGCAATGAGGAAAAAGCACGAATTCGTCAAGAATTTGCAGAAGGTAAAATTGGCAGGGCAGAATTGTTGAAAGGTGAATCTGATTCTTATCATTCACCTGGAACATGTACATTTTATGGAACAGCAAACAGCAACCAAATGCTCATGGAAATCATGGGACTTCACCTACCAGGTTCGAGTTTTGTGAATC
>CAZLVX010000102.1:0-7327 GCA_964562965.1 uncultured Lishizhenia sp. | reverse complement strand
AATAAATAATTCGTTCGTGAAGGTTTTCACGATGGAAATCCCAGTTAGCGCTTCTTCTATGACGCCATTAGATTCTGCCGTGAAATCTTGTGCTTTCTTACTTAGTTTGCGAATGTATCTACCAAAAAAAACAGCAATAATGGCCATTACTGGAACAGTTGCCAACATAATGAGCGCAAGTTTCCAACTGATAAAAAGTAAAAATACGATTCCACCCACTATCATAATCAGTTGCCTAAATAACTCGGCAATTGTTGTCCTCAATGTTTCCTGAATCTGCGTTATATCGCTAGAAATTCTGCTCGTCAACTCCCCTACTTTATTTTCGTTAAAGAAGTCCATTGGCATATAAATCAAACGCTGAAAGGCATCATTTCGCAAATCGCGCAGTGCATTTTCCGTGACATTATTAAATAATACTACCCTCAAAAATGAAAACAAGGATTGGAAGCCAAACAAAATAAATAACGCCAAAGCAACTTGATTTACATTTTCAAGCGAAATCGCATTGAGTTGACTTTCCGACATGTTTCCACTTGTTGCTCCTAACAATTTCCCCATTAAATAGGGAAACAACAATCCAGCTGAAGTCGAAAGAAATAAAAAAATCCATCCAATAAAGAATGTAAAACCATAAGGTTTCAGGTATTTTAAAAAGCCTTTGGCTTGTTTTAACTTAGGTTTTGTCTTAATTTTCTCTTTCAATGTTCGCTTCTCCACAATGATGAATACAAAAATAGTTCATTCTGTTGTGGTTTCACTAAGATTAATAGCAGAATATGGGATTTTTACATTTTTTTCGAATAATGATATTTTTTTTAAGATTACTTGTGAAAGAAAGAAAAATAACTATCTTTGCAAACCCAAAATTGATTAAAAGTTAATACAAATGAAAAGAACGTTTCAACCATCGGTAAGAAAGAGAAGAAACAAACATGGTTTCAGATCTAGAATGGCAACAAAAAATGGTCGCCGAGTGTTGGCATCACGCCGTCGTAAAGGGAGAAAAAAGTTGACTGTTTCTGACGAACCAATGCATAAGCGTTAAATCAACCTACATATTTCGAAAAGCCCCTTTTTGGGGCTTTTTTATTGTCTATCCTAAAACACAAAAAGCCTCCGAAGAGGCTTTTTATTATTTAACTTGTTGATGCCTATACTAGGACTTTTGGTGCAGCTGCAAGAATTTCCGCACTGGTTTCTGCGGCGAATTTTTCAAAGTTCTTTACAAACTTTGAGGCAAGGTTAGCAGCAGTTTTATCATAAGCTGATTTATCTTGCCATGTATTTCTTGGATTCAGTAGTTCCGAAGGTACTCCCTCACAAGATGTTGGAAACGACAATTCAAAAACTGGTAGTGTATCATAAGTCACAGCATCTAGTTTTCCAGTTAATGCAGCAGTAATCATAGCACGTGTGTAAGACAATTTCATCCTACTACCTACTCCGTAAGATCCGCCTGACCATCCCGTATTCAATAA
Source organism: uncultured Lishizhenia sp. (assembly GCA_964562965.1). Lineage (GTDB taxonomy): Bacteria > Bacteroidota > Bacteroidia > Flavobacteriales_D > Crocinitomicaceae > UBA952. The sequence continues at coordinate 5,846 of CAZLVX010000102.1, read as the reverse complement.
CCAAACATTGATACCCGAACCGTTTAATTTTTCACCCAGTAATTTTGCGTATTTAGCAGGGTGCAAAGGCAAAAAGGCAGCACCAAATCCAGCAGAAAATGTTGTCGTTGGTTCTGTAATTCCTACTTCTGTTCCTGCAACCTTAGCCGTATATCCTGACATAAAGTGATACATCGCTTGAGCAGTCGTCAATTTTGAAATTGGAGGTAAAACTCCAAACGCATCTGCTGTCAAAAAGAAAATATTTTTTGGAGCTCCACCAATAGAAGGAACTGCAATATTATCAATGTGATGTATAGGATAAGAAACCCTTGTATTCTCTGTGATTGAACCATCGGTATAATCTGGTGTTGACGATTCGTTTTCAAAGCCGATATTCTCTAATAAAGCTCCAAATTTAATCGCGTCATAAATTTGTGGCTCTTTTTCTCTAGATAAATCAATAGTCTTAGCATAACAACCACCTTCAAAATTAAATACCGAATTTGAACTCCAGCCGTGTTCATCGTCTCCAATTAGGCGACGATTTGGGTCCGACGAAAGTGTTGTTTTTCCAGTTCCTGATAGTCCAAAAAACACTGCGGTATCACCACCTTCTCCAATATTTGCAGAACAATGCATGGATAACACATTTTTTTCATGAGGAAGAATGAAATTCAATGCAGAAAAAATACCCTTTTTAATTTCTCCAGTATATCCTGTTCCACCAATTAAAATCATTTTTTTAGTGAAATTCAAAATTGCAAAATTATGCTGACGTGTGCCGTCGATAGCTGAATCTGCCTTGAAACTTGGAATACATAAGATATGCCAATCCGGCGAAAAGTTTTTTAATTCTTGCTCGGAAGGACGTAAAAACATGTTGTAAGCGAACATGTTAGACCACGGCAACTCAGTAACCACGCGAATATTCATTCTATATTGCTCATCTGCACAAGCATAGGCATCCCTCACGTACACATCTTTTTCATTCAAAAATGCTTTCATTCGGTTGTAAAGCGCATCGAATTTTTCAGGTGAAAAACCAATATTTATATCACCCCACCAAACTGCATTCTCGGTTATCTCGTCACGAACGATATAACGGTCCTTAGGAGATCTTCCCGTAAACTCACCCGTTTCGATTGCTAATGCTCCGGTATCCGTCAGCATGCCCTCTCCTAAAATGATTGAATCTTCGATTAGTTCTGCGGGAGTTAAATTCCAAAATTGATTGCCCAAATTAGTTAGCCCAATAGATGCACCTAAATCGGCATTGGAACCATATTTTCCTATTAATTCCATAATATATGTTTAATAAGCGAAGCTTTGATTAGGATACAAAATTACGCCATTACTTTTCGTGAGACGCTCTTTTCATCTAGTTTTTACAAACAGGTGCCACATATCATGTTGAGAAGTTTTTTTGATAATTATCAGATAAAATTGTATATTAACTTAGTGTATATTTGACACTTAATTTATGGTATTTTATTTGCATTCACGAGGAGAATAAAAAAAACTTAGCTTTGTGAAATGAAAATTCTCGAAATTAAATTCATGCGTATTAGCCTTTTAGCATTCTTTTCTGTTACTTTTCTGTCATTTTGTGCGTTGAATGAGAATGAAAATGAAAAAGACGAAATCGTTCAGAAACCTGCGCCACAAACCTCATGGACATCAGATCTATTCGTCAAAAACAATAAGTTACCTCTTCACGAACAAGTGCACCTTTTTGAAAAGGAATTAATTTTACTTAAAAACGACAACAATACGCTTCCAATCGGTGATTTGTCAAGAAATATTACTGTTCTCTCTGTTGGCGGAAATCCGGATGCATTTCATAGCACTTTAAATCGTTTTGCCAATTTTGAGGTACTTTTTGCACCATCATTCGATGCAATTTCTATTTCACAATTGAATCAATTAAAGCAGGCATCAATGGCAATTTTCTCTATTCACAGTTTGGATAAAAATCAACTTATTCCGGAAATACCCGAAACTATAAAAAATGAATTTCAAGAAATTAAAAGTGATGTTTTAATTGTATTTGGAAACAGTTCTTTTGTTCAAAATCAAAACTTATCATGTTTCAGTAGTGTAGTTCTCGCTCATGAAAACCATGAAATTGCACAAGTGAGTGCAGCACAAGCACTTTTAGGTGCTCTTGAAATAACAAGTCAAAAAAATGGACATCTTTCTATGCAAACCAATGGTCGTTTGAAGTTTTCATCGCCGCAAGAAGTGGGTATAGACTCTTCTTACATTAAAAAAATTGAAGAAATTGCTATTGGTGGCATTAAAGCTGGAGCCTATCCAGGTTGTCAGGTATTGGTAGCTGTAAATAATAGGATCGTTCTAAATAACTCTTACGGGAATCACTCTTATGAAAAGAATGCGAAAAAAGTTGAAAACGATGATCTCTATGACATTGCGTCAATAACTAAAATCGCGGCCTCTACCCTATTGACGATGAAATTACATTCGGATGGGAAATTCGATTTATCTAAAACCCTGGGAGATTACCTAGAAGAAACAAAAAACACCTCCTATGCTAACGTGAACATACGCGCCATGATGGCACACCAAGCTGGTTTTGTTCCTTATATTCCTTTTTATAACCGAACAAAAGAAAATGGCCAGTTAAAACCATCTATTTACAGCGCTTCCAAGAAAGAAGGTTATTCATTGGCAGTAGCCGATAACATTTTCATGAAAAACACTTACGTAGACAGCATGTATGCTCAAATATATAAAACACCGAGATCTGAGCAGGGATTTAAATATTCTGATTTATGTTTTTATTTCACAAAAAAAATTGTAGAAAATTTAATTGGAGAATCTCAACACACCTATCTCCTGAGGAATATTTATGAACCTATGGGCTTGAGAACATTGCGTTATTTACCATTAAACTATTTCCCGAAAGAACGAATTACTCCTACTGAAAGAGATAATTACTTCAGAAATCAATTGGTTCAAGGGTATGTTCACGATCAAGGTGCTGCGATGCTTGGTGGCGTTGCCGGTCATGCTGGTTTGTTTTCGAACGCTTACGATTTGGCTTGTATCATGCAACTTTTCTTATGTAAAGGAAATTACGGAGGCAAACAGTATTTCAGTGCTACTACAATGGATGAATACAACAGGGCTCAATTCCCAGGAAACCGCAGAGGTGCGGGCTTTGACCGACCAAAAGCAAGTGGTGGTGGCACATGCGATGAACTAGCCTCACAGCAGAGTTTTGGACATTCTGGCTTTACGGGAACCCTCGCATGGGCGGATCCTAAGGACAATGTAATTTTTATTTTTCTTTCTAACCGCGTGAATCCAAGTGCAGAAAATTGGAAAATTCGAGATATGAATATCCGAACGAACATTCAACACGTTATCTACGAAGCCGTAAACAATCGAAAAAAGTAATTATTTCTTAATTTTCACTACTTTTACAGCGCTTAAAGGTTTCTAAACGTAGAATTAATAAGGAATCCGGTGTAAATCCGGAGCTGTATCTGCAGCTGTATGGGTCTAAAAAACGTGTCATATGTCACTGTGTTAATGGGAAGACGATGCGAATTTGACCTGAGCCAGAAGACTTGCCTTCAAGCGGAGAGAAGACTTCAGATTAAAGTCGGACTCGTTAATGGGTTGAGTTGCGCCCGTTCGGTTCCTTCTTTTTTCATCTTCTTGTTTTTAATTTATTTATTAACCGTTTAAAAACAGAACGAATGAAAAAGGCATTAGTATCAATAGGATTATTCCTAAGTGTTTCAGCACAAGCACAAAATTATGTACACCAAGCCATTATTTTAAATGAAGGCTATTTTGATTATCAAACAAATCAACTTATCGAGCCTGTTACCATTGGAAAATACAACCCGGCGTCACAAGCGTATTCGGTAGTAGACACGTTGGAAGGGATGCGCTTTGCATCAGACTTAATCATTGATGGAAATTTTTATTATGTGGCAGCGGATTCAAAAATCTTTAAAATGGATTTGAATTCACACCAAGAAATTTCTTCTGTTTCTTGTCCGGGAGTTCGAAATTTAGGAATTTATCAAAATAAATTGGTTGCTACACGTGGTGAGTATTTGACAACCTATGATTCTTATCTACACGTCTATGATGCATCCACTATGACTTTAATTGCCGCAATCGACACGATTCAAGGACCGAAATGGGCGACACAAAATATTGTCATGGATGGACCATCTGCCTATATCGCTGTGAATAACGGTTATGAGTGGGGAAATGAAAAAGGAATCATCGGTAAATTGGATTTGAATGCCTTGATCTATGGAAATGAAATAGACCTAGGACCAGAAGGAAAAAATCCAGATAATTTAGTGAAAGTTGGTTCTTTTCTTTATTCCGTAAACAACAAAGATTGGTCAGGCGCTTCTATTTCAAAAGTAGCTTTGGACGGAACTTCAAATTCAACAGTCAATATTGCAACGGCATCTACAGGTTGTGGAACTTCTGCATTAAGAGACGATAAAATGGTGTATCAAATTTCAATGGAAACAACCTTGAACGAATTTGATATTAATGTGATGAACAATGTTGGACCTGTGAGTGGTCATTCGTTGAATTATTACGAATTGGCTCAAGAGCCGGTTTCGGGTAATTTATTTGCAAGTGAAACGGATTTCTTTTCATTTGGCAAAGTGCATGTTTTTGATGCGAGTAATAACGAATTGAGTAATTTCAACGTGGGAATTTCTCCGGGAACCATTGTTTTTGATGTTCGCTCAACATCTGCAAACTTGAATGAATTAGCTTCCAACATTACTGTGTATCCAATTCCAACTGCTGATTTTTTGAATGTTAATATAGAAGGGAAAAAGCAAATATTGGATTTGAATGGAAAGGTTCTACTCGTTTCCGATTTAAATACGATTGATGTTCAGAAATTAACGACTGGAATATATATGATTGAAATTAATGGAATGACATTCAAATTTCAAAAAAATTAAGGGTTAATTCTAAACCAATGATTCCAACGGTTGATCCAAAAGGTCAACCGTTTTTTATTCACTAAACACCTTCGTTCCTTCAGAGCAGTTTTTACAAATATCGATTTGATTTCTACTTGAAAACACACTCTTTCTGAAGTTTAGGTAGCGAGCACTTTTCCAAATTTGATCAAACTCATGTTCCTTCAAATCACCTAAAACGTGCTGCGCGTCTTTGTCAAAGCAACACGGCACAACCAGACCGTCCCATGTAAAAACAGATCCTGACCACATTCTCCAACAATGATTTCCTTGTTCTCCTTTTAGATGGTATTCACCATTTTTCCCTAATTCATATCGTGAATATTCATTCTTTTCAGGCATTAAAGGATGTCCATTTTTGTAGTCGTACAACTGTGCCGTTTTGATCCGAACTTCATCTATAGCTAATTCTTTTGCTAAGGAAAATACAGCAGGAATTTCATGTTCATTCGGCTTTACGGCTAAAAATTGAAATATTAAATGTGGTGTTTTTGAGCCTAAATCTTTTTTTGCTTCTACTAAAAATTTACTTCCTTCAATTACTTTCGAGAGCTTTCCATTAACCCTATATTGCGCATAGGTTTCTTGTGTTAATCCATCAATAGAAATTATCAACCTATCCAAACCTGAAGCTACAATTTCCCTTGCCTTTTCTTTGGAAATAAAGTGAGCGTTTGTTGAAGTAGCTGTATAAATCTTACTCTTTTTTGCTTCTTCAATTAATGTTAAAAATTCTGGATGCAAAAAAGGTTCACCTTGAAAGTAGTAATTGATATAAAACACATGAGATTTCACGTGATTAAGAATAGTTTTGTGAAAGTCCAACTGCAATTTACCTGTATTCCTTGTAAACTGTTTTAATCCACT
>CAZLVX010000101.1:0-7428 GCA_964562965.1 uncultured Lishizhenia sp. | reverse complement strand
AATGGAGAGGAGTTCTCAGGACATGGTTTTCTTACGCTTATTCGATAATTTATTGAAAGCAGCCATTGTGAGTAATACAAAATTCACAATGCCAAGTATTAGTATGAGGGGGATGTATTTAAATTCTTTAGGTTGATTCGGAAAGCTTGGTTTCTTGTCAATGCTATCGAGTAGTACCTTTCTTTCTTTTTCTATAATTCGTCGCAGGGTCTTGATCTCTTCAGTGGCAAGGCTGTCATTCAACTCTTTCTGTTTAAACAATAAAATATCTTCTTGCAAGGAATAAGCATGATTATCAATGGCTATTTGATACGCTGAATCCAAATATTTCTTCGCGGTTTCAATATTAAAATCTATATAATATCCAGCCAAATTAAAATACGCATCCGAGAGCTTTATTGGGTGATTCTGTTGTTTTCGAAGATGAAGAATTTGATGAAATAAGTCTTCGGCTTTGTCGTTTTCCTCATTATAAAATGCAAGAATTGCTTGATTAGTTAAGGCACGAAGCATAATATTTTGATTGTTTGTTCTGCCGGCAACATATTGAAGTTCTTTCGCGTATTTTAAAGCGAATGGAATGTCCTCTTTTGTAAGATATAAATCCACCAAAGCAGCATAAGCATTGGATAACGCTTCGAATTTTTCATATTTTTTTGAAATAGAAATATAATGTTGTAATTGAGTAACTGCTGCCACATACTTTTCATCCTCAATGAATAGTTTTGCTAAATTGATTTCAGCTAAGATGCTCAAGAGTTCATCGTCTGCTTTTTTACCACACAGCATGCTTTGTTCGTAATAATATATTGCTTCTTGGCGATTACCAGATAATTGGAAGCAAATTCCGATTTCGTTAAGAATTTTGGTAAGTAATTCAAAATCTTGAAGTTGAAGAAAATATAATTTTGCTTGATTGAGATGTTCTATACTTTGTTTAAAGGCGCCAATTCTGGCTAAATACGATCCGGAAATCAAATGGAAAATAGCATCATCATTTGGACTTTTATTATCCATTTGGCGAAGATTAAGTAGGAGAATTTTACAGGAATCTAAGTCGGATTGAATGTATCGTTCCCATTTCATTAAAGGGTTCTCATTACTACTTGAATAGAGAACATTCGAGGTAAATGCTGTAGATTTTTGGAAGAGAAAAACACTTCCGAAAACAATTAAAAATAAAGCCTTTGTCAATGTAACATTTGTTCTTTGCAAGGATAGCCAACAATCGTTACTTTTGCAAGAAATAATTCTAGAATATGTCAAATGCATTTTTTAACGTACCGGTTGCAAAGAATGAACCGGTAAAGTCATATGCTCCTGATTCTGCTGAAAGAGTTTCTCTTCTGGCAAAATATAATGAGATGTATCACCAACAACCAATTGATGTACCTATGTACATTGGAGCGGAAGAAGTACGAACATCCACAAAAAAAACGATTACTTCGCCTCACGATCATCAAAAGGTTTTAGGTTATTTCAATGTGGGAGATGCAAAGCACGTTGAAAAGGCAATTCAAGCTGCATTGGAAGCAAAGAAGAGTTGGGCGAATTTGCCTTGGCAAGATCGAGCGGCTATTTTCTTAAAAGCTGCTGATTTATTAGCTGGTCCATTCAGGGATAAAATGAATGCTTCCACAATGTTGGCCCAATCTAAGAATGTTTTTCAGGCAGAAATTGATGCGGCATGTGAGTTAATTGATTTCTTCCGATTCAATGTTCAGTACATGACCCAATTATATAAGGAACAACCTGAATCTTTACCTGGAATGTGGAATCGATTGGAATACAGGCCGCTGGAGGGTTTTGTATTTGCCGTTACGCCGTTTAATTTTACGTCTATTGCAGCAAATTTATGTGCCGCTCCTGCCATGATGGGTAATGTTGTGGTTTGGAAACCTGCCGACTCACAAGTATATTCCGCTCAAGTAATAATGGAATTATTTAAGGCAGCAGGAGTTCCGGATGGAGTAATCAATATGGTTACTGTTGACGGACCAGTCGCCGGGGATGTTGTTTTTCAACACAAAGATTTCGCAGGCCTTCATTTTACTGGTTCAACTGCCGTTTTCAAATATCTTTGGAAAGAAATTGGACTGAACTTGGATAAATACCGGACATATCCTCGAATCGTTGGGGAAACGGGTGGAAAAGATTTTATAATTGCCCACAAATCTGCAGTTCCTGCTGAGGTTGCTACAGCAATGTCTCGAGGTGCTTTTGAATTTCAAGGACAAAAATGTTCCGCTGCTTCTCGCGCCTACATTCCAAATAATCTATGGCCAGATGTTAAGAAAATTTACATCGAACAAGTGAATTCCTTTAAAATGGGCACTCCAGAAGATACCGGAAATTTTGTAAATGCTGTAATAGACGAAAGAGCCTTTGATAAAATTTCAGGATTCATTGATTATTGTAAAACTCAATCAGATGCCGAAATTATTACAGGTGGAAATTACGATAAATCTAAAGGATATTTTATTGAGCCAACTACAATTGTCACAACGAATCCAAAATTCAAAACTATGTGTGAAGAAATTTTTGGACCTGTTCTTACCATTTTCGTCTATGACGCCGATAAATTCGAGGAGACACTTGATTTGTTAGATCAAACATCAGAATATGCCTTAACAGGTTCAATTCTTTCGCAAGATAGATACGCCATTAATTTAGCCACCAAGAAACTTGAGCATGCAGCAGGAAATTTTTACATAAATGATAAACCTACTGGTGCTGTAGTTGGACAACAACCTTTCGGTGGAGCAAGGGGTTCAGGGACCAATGATAAAGCTGGTGCAATGATGAACTTACTGCGCTGGACCTCAGCTAGAACGATTAAAGAAACCTTTGTTCCACCAACGGATTATAGATACCCGTTCTTGGGATAAATAAATATTTTTTTCTGTTTAAGAATGCTGCTTGAAAAGAAAATGGCTACATTTAGGCGGTAAACTCATGAATAGAACGACTCTGAACGACGGAACTAAGGTTTTTTGTTTAAGGAAACCTGAAGCCAAAATGTTAGATCACCATGTGGATGGTTATCTTCAAAATGGAATTGAAATAAAAGATGGAGACATCGTTTTTGACGTTGGTGCAAATATTGGTGTATTCGGCGTCAGAGCAATACAAAAAGCTTCAAATGTCGAAGTTCATTGCTTTGAACCGATTCCAGCTATTGCGGCTGTTCTACGAAAAAATGCAGAAGTTCACGGTCAAGGGCGTTTTCATGTGCACCAATGTGGGGTATCATCGGATAACGCTTCAGCAACATTCACGTATTTTCCGAACACTCCGGCTTTGTCTACCTTACATCCTGAACAGTGGGATGATAATCCAGGTGCTTTCAAAGATGCGGTGAAAGGAACGATGAAAAATCCACCTGATGGAATGAAATGGATGAAATGGATTCCAACAGCCTTTTCTGGAATGATTGCATCATATTTAGTCAGCGGAAGTCAGAAAGTGACATGCGAGCTAAAACCTCTATCCGATATAATTTCTGAACAAAATATTTCGAAAATTGATTTGTTAAAAATAGATTGTGAGGGAGCAGAGTGGGATGTTTTAATCGGGATTAAGGAGGAACATTGGCCAATTATTAAGTCAATGGTTGTGGAAGTTCATGACCTAAATGGTCGATTAGATAAGATGAAAACCTTGCTAAAAACAAAAGGTTTTACACGTATTTTTGAAGAGAGAGAGGCAGGTTTAGAGCAAACACCAATGTATAATTTATTTGTTCAACGTTAATGGATGCAACAACAGCTGCAATAGGTACCGCGTTATTATTAATTGGCTCGAATACGTTTGGATTTCTGTATTCCTATGTTGTATTAAATTCTAACCTTTTTGCAAAATACCGCATACAATCGAAACCCTACAAAAAAGGATTATTTTGGAGTCGCATGCCTTTATTTTTGTTTAATTTAACAACACTCATTTTATTATCTGCTTTTGGTGCCTACTCCATGTTTGAGTTCTTTGAAACGTCATGGCCAGAATGGTGGGTGATTCCAGTACAAGTGTTAGTTGCATTTGTTCTGGATGATATTTGGTTTTATACGTACCATCGCTACTTGCATCAAAATAAGTTTCTTTTGAAGAATATACATTCTATTCATCATCGCGCTACAACACCTTTTCCGTTAGAATATCTTTATGCCCATCCACTCGAATGGATGATTGGCGCTCTTGGCCCGGTAATTGGTTTTGGAGCACTTATGCTCGTTATGCCTGTAAACATTTATGCGTTTTGGATTTTTGGTTTGCTACGAAATCTCCACGAAATCCATATCCACAGTGATCTTGAGTTGCCTGTGTTGAGTAAAATCCCATTTATCAGTAAAACAAGACACCACGATGATCATCACGCAAAATTGACAGGAAATTACTCTTCTACCTTTCCCTGGATGGATAAATTATTTAAAACAGATTTTTAACATGAAGTCAATCCTACTACTTCTCTTCGTTATTTGCTCGATTAATCACTTGAAGGCTCAAAAAACAGTTGATCTCACGGTAAAAATCACTGGTCTAGAAAATCAAAAAGGACTTATAGAAATCGCCTTGTATAATGATCCAAAAAAGTTTCCAAAGGTTGGTCAAACCTTGAAAATGGTGAGGTTAAAACCAAATGGAAAAGAGATTACGCATGTCTTTACAGATTTAAAACCTGGTAAATATGCTGTTTGTACCTTTCATGATGAAAATTCAAATAAAGTATGCGACAAAAACATGTTTGGAATTCCCACAGAGGCATTTGCATTTTCCAACAACTTCCGTCCGGTGATCTCTGTTCCGACTTTTGACCAATGTGCAACCTCGGTGGATAAAGATAAATCTTTAAGTATTAAAATGGTTTATTAGGTTTATTTTTCGTTTTAATATTTTCCTATTACATTCACTCGTATTTATTGTTAATTTTACCGTGTCTCTAAGGGGTGTCTAATTAGTTAGACTGAGATTATACCCATTGAACCGGATCAGGTTAGTACCTGCGGCGGGAAGATGACAAGCGCTAAAGATGTTTAACCATCAAGAATTAGCCCCTTGTTCTTGTTTAATATAGTCGAATGAAAACAAGAATTATTGGATTACTCATTTGTAATTTATTGGCAATTGATATAGTTGCACAAATTAATTTATACGGTACTGTGCGAGATGCAAGTGGCAAAGGGCTACCTGCCGTTCAAATTACTTTTAAGGATTATCAATACCAAACCTTTACCGATTTATCAGGTGGATTTGTACTGAAGAACCTAAGAATTCCTGAAGAAAATTGGACCTTGTTTTTCAATTTGAATGGATACAATGAGCAAATTTACAATGCATCCAAAGCAGATTTGAATAGAAGTATTGAAGTCACAATGTTCTCAAAAACCCGAAACCTAGAGGAAATATCAGTGAATGCATTGCGTCAAAATGCCACAAAGTCGTCGTCGACAATTTCTTCATTTAAAAAGAAAAATTTCGGTCAAGACATTCCATTTCTACTAGAAGAAAACCCTTCTGTGGTTACAACTTCAGATGCTGGAGCGGGAGTTGGTTACACGGGAATTCGTGTCAGGGGAGTGGATGCATCACGAATTAATGTTACCATTAATGGTATTCCGGTCAATGATCCAGAATCGCACGATGTCTATTGGGTTAACATGCCGGATTTGGCTTCATCTGTTGAGAACTTGCAACTTCAAAGAGGAGTAGGATCTTCCACAAATGGAGCGGGCGCCTTCGGAGCAAGTGTCAATATCAAAACTAATAACATAAGCAATGAACCATTTGCAGAAGTTGATAATTCATTTGGATCCTTTCGTACAATGAAAAACTCAATTAAAGCAGGAACAGGTTTGCTTAACAACAAGTTTTCTATGGAAATGAGGTTGTCGCGGATAAAATCAAATGGTTATTTAGACAGAGCAAGTTCTGATTTAAGTTCCTATTACCTTGCAGGTGCTTATGTTGACGAAAGAACGGTCATTAAAGCAATTGCTTTTAGTGGTAAAGAAATAACGTATCAAGCTTGGTATGGCACTCCGGAAAGCAGAATAAATGGAGATATAAATGCAATGAATGCTTATGCAGACAGAAACTACCTGGATTCTGCAGATAGAGCTAATTTATTAAATTCCGGTAGAACCTATAACTTTTACACCTATGAGAACGAAGTGGATAATTACCAACAAGACAATTACCAACTTCACTTGAACCACCGCTTCAATGGTGGATGGTATCTAAATGTAGCAGGGCATTACACCTATGGAAGAGGCTTTTATGAACAGTACCGAAAGGGAGATGAGCTTTCGAATTATGGTTTATCCAATGTAATTCTTGGGCAAGACACGGTAACATCCACAGATTTGATAAGAAGACGGTGGTTGGATAATCACTTTGTGGGAGCTGTATATTCAATTAATGGGCAACTTAACAACTTAAAGACTTACTTAGTATTTGGAGGCGCTACAAATACATATTTAGGAGCACATTTTGGGGAGATTGTTTGGGCGCGGTTTGCGTCCTCTAGTGAAATACGCGACAGGTATTACGATAACAATGCACAAAAGACGGAGACTAGCCACTATTTGAAAACGAGTACATACCTGACGCAGAACTTAACACTTGGTTTCGATATGCAATATCGATTCGTTCATTATCAGTTTCTCGGTATTGATGAGGTAAATGGTAATCTAGTTGATTTACAACAAGTAGTGCCATTTCATTTTTTCAATCCTAAAATGTCAGTAAATTATACTCTTGACAGAAAACAACAACTTTTTGCAAATATTGCTCGATCCAATCGCGAGCCTATACGCAGAGATTTTAGAGAATCAACGCCCGAGAACCGGCCAAAACATGAGTCTTTAACAGATATTGAACTAGGCTATCAATACCGTGCAAAGAACAGTTCAATTACCTTGAACGGATACTTTATGGATTACAACAATCAACTCATTTTGACTGGTCAAATTAACGATGTTGGGGGTTACACGAGAACAAATGTCAAGGATAGTTATCGTGCTGGAATCGAAATATTGGGAAGCGCAAGATTGAGGTCTTACATTTCAGTTCAGGGTGCTATTACATTAAGTGCAAATAAAATTGCTTCATTTACTGAATATATCGACGATTACGATAATGGTGGTCAAGCTCAAATTTTGCATGAAGGAACAGATTTAGCTTTTTCTCCTAACCTTTCAGGAAATGCCGGATTTAAACTCATGCCTATTGAAAATTTCACGATACAATGGATGACAAAATATGTAGGTAGGCAGTTTTTAGATAACACTTCGGCTAGATCAAGAAGCCTTAATCCATTTACTTTCACGAATGTCATGTTAAACTATCAGTTTACCACCAAATGGTCGAAGCAATTACTTCTTGGGGTTCAACTTAATAATATTTTCAATGCTATGTATGAAAATAATGGCT
>CAZLVX010000100.1:0-7475 GCA_964562965.1 uncultured Lishizhenia sp. | reverse complement strand
GATACCTGACCGTCTTCAACAATTTTGTCGAATGCTTGAATCATACCAATTACCGTACCCAAGAAACCAAGCATTGGAGAGAGTGCAATAAATAACTGCAACCATGACAATCCTTTTTCCATGTTACCCATTTGAACACCTCCGTAAGCCACAACAGATTTTTCAACCATATCTAAGCCTTCACCAGCGCGGTCTAAACCTTGGTAGAAAATTGATGCAATAGGACCTCTTGTGTTACGGCAAAGTTCTTTTGCTGCATCTACACCACCATTTTGTAATGCTTTCTCAACATCCTGTAAGAATTTAGATGTATTGATTGTAGATAAATTCAAATAGATTACACGCTCGATAGATAACGCCATACCGATTATCATACAAATCAATACTGGAGTCATCCAAATCACATCTCCTTCAATATATTTTTGTTTTAGCTGTTGTGTAAACGTCAACTCAGGTTTTTTAGCTTCTTCTTTTTTCTTGCTATTATCGGTTGTTCCTGCGTTAGCAGCATCCGAAACAGCGGCATCTCCTGTAGAAACGGCAGCAGCATCAGCGGCAGCCATATCGTTTGCCGGGGCAGCAGCTACTTCTGTAGTTTCAGCCTTGTCTTTTTTATCAGCTTTCTTTTTGCCTTGAGCGTTAACATTAGCAATGATACCAAGAGTAAGCGCTAAAGTGATCATTAATGAAGTGGTTATTCTTTTCATATTTACAAATTAAAACGTTTTTAAATTTAGTTTCGTGGCGTCAAAAATAAGATTTTTTTGGGACTGCAAAAAAAAAACACAGGAATTTAACGACTTAATATAGATTTAACATTCGAATTAATTCTGCTTCCTGCCCAAATGTTAGAGTTTCATTTACCAATATTCCTTTCTCCAAGAGGCATTCTTTTGTACTTACCCCCCAAGCAAATACCTTGGCATTTTGAGGAATGGTGTTTAACAAAAGGTATGAATCAACATTGCTAGGGCTTGTAAATATGTAAATAGAACATTCCGGAATATTTTTTCTAATGAAGTTCGTTTTGTAAACCTCTATGAAATTAAGTTGATGTTCGGAAAAATGTTTTGAAATGGAAAAAAGACTTTGAGATGAGTGCGGTACGGTTATCAAGCGACTCCCTGCCCAGGATTTAAAAGGAATAAAAACTTTTTCAGGAAAAGAAGAGTATTCTCCGGTAAAACTAGATTCATGTCCGCGATTGATTAACGCTTTTTCAGTTCCTTTTCCCATGCAGGCAAAGTCAATGCACGTAAACGATGTGGAAACTTGATCAAAGAAAAAATCCACAGATCGAGGACTTGTAAAGAATACGATGTCCAAGCGGGTTGGAATTTCTGCAGCCACGCGTTCAAAGGATATCAGAGATTCTGCAATTAATGATTTGTTATTCTTTTGGCAAAAAGCAGTTAGCAGAGGAAGATCTATTGCTGATTTAGAAATGAATAGCTGATGCATTGCTCCTAGATGCTTGCATTCAATTGTTTAATAATTAAACCTGACATGTCACAGGCTTCATTGTAGCGAAAACGAAAATAGCGTGACGGCTCACTCCATTTCGGAGAAAACGCAACATGGACAAATTCCCCATCGTTATAGACTCCCAATGGCAATTGGCATCCACCGTTCATTTGTTTCAGCACGCAACGTTCTATTTGAATTTGCTCTGCCACTTCCTTGTTGTTTATTTCAGATAGTACAGCTGCTAATTCACCGTGATTTTCGCGTATTTGAAGCGCTAATACGCCTTGTGCTGGTGCCGGAACAAACTCCTCAGGATCTAACTTAACGATTTTCAAACCGCTTAAATCTAAATTGAGTCTTGCTACACCCGCATATGCCAACAATATAGCATCATACGCACCTGATTTTAACTTCTCTATTCGAGTTGGCACATTGCCCCTTAAATCCTTAATCACTAAATCTGGACGCAAGGCCAAAACTTGTGATTTTCTTCTTGCCGAAGAAGTGCCAATGGTTGCGTTCTTTTTTAATTCCCAAACTTCAGATTCACTCCAAGCTTCTTCTTTGATTATTAATAGTTCACAGGGGTCCTCGCGGTATGAAACCGCTGCAGTAACTAGACCTTCCGGTTCGGTAGTTTCTAAGTCTTTGTGTGAATGTACGGCAAGATCAATCTCATTAGTTAACAAACTTGTTTCAATTTCTTTAGTGAAAAAACCTTTTCCTTCTAATTTATCAAAACTTAAATCTTGAATTTGATCACCTTTGGTAAGGATTATAGAAATAGAAACCTCACATCCCTTATCCTCCAATAAATTTTTTACGTAATTCGCTTGCCATAACGCAAGATCACTTCCCCTTGAACCGATTCTAATTTTCATGTTTTTGTACATTCGAGAGCAAAATTTCTTTCGCTTTTTTCATTGGACCGCTAATGTACTTTTTTTCCATGTATCCTACGATTTTTTCGAGCAATTCTCTAGATTGAGGGTCTAAATTTTGAAGCTCTGTTTTGAATACTTCATTCAGGGCAACTTCTTTGATTTTCTTTACTTCCTCAGGAACTTCTTGCATTACCAATTCTACTTTTCGTTCTTTGTAAAGATTGTCAAATTCTACCAAAGCTTTTTGAATGATTTCATGAACGCGAGACAATTCTCCTTGTCTAATTTTTAAGTTTTCGTTTGACACCTTTTGTAAATGAGCAATAGAAATGTACTGTACACCAAATTCATCTAAAACGAATGGGTCAATGTCTTGTGGAATAGCAAGGTCAATGATTATTTTTTTCGAAGTGTCACCATTCAACAACGTTTGATATAATTCTTTATTTACGATGTGATGGTCAGAAGAAGTACACGTTACGAGTACATCGAATCCTTCAGTAAATTGTTCAAGTTCATTCAGTTTATGTGCGGTACCGCCTAATTCTTGGGCGAGTTTTTCCGCATTCGACAAGGTGCGATTAAATACGGAAAACTTACGAAAGCCATGTTTCTTTAAAAACCTGCATAGCGTCGTGTTGGTGGTCCCAGATCCAATAACCACAATCCTTGCGTTAAGTGGGATTTGAAAACGCTTTAATTCCTGATATGCAAGCGAAACCACAGAAACGGGTTTCTGTGAAATACTCGTTTGAGAATATACTTTTTTAGCCGTTTCCACGACTTGTTTCATAACAAGGCGCAATTTGTCTCCCGTTAATCCAGCAGCATGACACGTTTCAAAAGCCTTGCGTACCTGAGTAATAATTTCGCGTTCTCCAACCACCATAGAATCTATCGACGCTGCTACAGAAATTAGATGCTCCACAACATCAATGCCTTTGTGGAAAACAGCATTTTCAATTAGTAAATTGAATGATTCTTCTGAAATATTCGGGTAAATTTCCGTAAGTAAATTACGTGCATGCTGATGCGGGTCTGTCAAATCACCTTCTGTAACAAATGCAAACTCGACACGGTTGCAAGTAGACAAATAGTATAATTCAGATAAATCAAAGTTGTTTTTTGCTTCTTTTAAACGATTTTCATAATACGCTTGCTCAATATGCAATAAACCAAGGGTTTCTACCGGTAGGTTTTTGTGCGTAAATGCTATGGCATAAAGTTGTTTCACAGAAGATATGAGTACTTTTGACCACAAATATCTCGTGATTTAAAAGCAGTATTGTCATGAGAATGTCATAAAATTTAAAATTAAAGGCGTGAAGGCTAATTTAGAATCAATTGAAATAATACTTTTTGATTTAGGAGGTGTGCTGATAAACATAGATTATAATGCCACCTCGTTGGAAATGAAAAAATTAGGTTTTTTGAGTTTTGATGATCAGTATACTCAGTTGGCACAAAACACGCTTTTTGACCTCATGGAAACAGGTAAGATTTCTGAACAAGCTTTTATAAACGAGTTAAAAACACAGGTAAACCCGGATGTTACACCGAATCAACTAGTTCATGCGTGGAATAAAATGATTGGAGAATTTCCCCAGAAGAAAGTTGATCTGCTCGAAAAACTCAAGGGGAGACGAGTGGCTATGCTCAGTAATACGAATGCAATTCATTGGAAAAAGGTATTGAATGAATGGAAAAAGGTGAGCCAAAATGAAATGGAAGAATACTTCGAAAAAATATTTCTTTCACATGAAATCGAACGCAGAAAGCCACATGTAGAGACCTTTCATTATGTATGTCACAGATTAAAAGCGCTTCCTGAAAATGTGCTTTTCATTGACGATAGTCCCCAACACATTAAAGGAGCAAAAGAAGCAGGTTTGAGGACTTTCTTTTACGAAGACGAATCCTCGTTTTTTCAACTTTTTTCTTGACAAAGTTCGATTAGCATTCCTAATCCGCTTTTAGGGTGTAGGAAGGCAATGCGTTTATTATCGGCTCCGTCTTTTGGAGTTAGGTGCAACAAAATGAACTCATCCTTTTGCAACCGCTCAATTTCCTTTTCAATATTGTCAACCTCAAATGCAATATGATGAAACCCACTTCCCTTTTTTTCTAAAAACTTAGCAATTGGAGAATGCGATTCAGTAGCTTCGAGTAATTCTAACTTAGCGTCACCTATTAAAAAGAACGCTGTTTTTACTGCTTCGGATGCAACCAATTCTTGTTTATAGCAAGGAACGCCAAACAATTTTTCATAAATTGGAATGGCATGGTTTAAGTCTTCCACAGCGATACCGATATGTTCAATTTTTTTAATCATACTAATCGATTTTAAAAAATTTTTCAGAGGTGTTATCGAAATTTAAAAAGTATATTCCTTTCAAAAGATTGGTACAGTTCACTTCTTGACTAAACCCTTGCTTCAATAAATTTCCGTATGCATCAAACACTTCATATTTTGTTTTAACCGATTTTCCATTGGATTTAAAATAAATAAAATCTTTTACTCGAGAAGGTGTTTTAATAACTTTTCCAACGGTAGAAACCACGGTTGTTGATTGCGAAGACCTTAGTTTTTTAGAATTGTCACGTTGAGATACGCGTAAGGTGTTTTTACCAGAATGCAAATTGACCTGAAAAGCGTAACTATTGCTTCTGCTTCCACCATTTCCTTTCACATAGCCAACTTCCAACCATTTTCCCCACCTGTAGTGTTCAACAATGAAATCCAAAACGCCATTTTCCTTCGAAGTCACCCATTGTAAATTCCCATCCGCAGAACATTGAATGCGCTCGCACACGAAGGTGCTTTTTGGCAACAACACTTCAGTATTAAGGAATTTAGGGGTACATCCGTTTGCATGTTCTAAAACCACAAATACTGGATCGCCAATCTTTAAATTGAACAACTTAAAATTAACCTCGAAAACATTACTTTGAATGGAAGCCGGTAAAATGTCTCCATTTACGGTAACCTTAGTAATACAAAAGCCAAACCCGTCAGATTGCGCTGGATTTGAAACAAGCAAATTCCCCCCTTGATAGTTCCCCTGAACAGAAAGTAACTCTTCTTGGGTAAAAGCTCTCGAAATATAGAATACCAATAAGAACAATAAAAAAATGCGCATAGAAAGAACGAAAATAAGGAAAATCATTACTAAAACAAGAAACTTTGTTCGATTGAAGCACAATGATTTTAACTTTGCTTCATGGATTATCAAGTTGTTAAAGCATTACACATCATTTTTGTTGTGAGCTGGTTTGCTGGGCTTTTTTATATCGTAAGGCTTTTCATTTATCATGTGGAAGCGTTAAAAGAGGTAGAACCAAAGCAATCCATTTTAGTTGATCAATACCGAATCATGCAACGTCGTCTCTGGTGGATTATTACAACGCCCGCCATGTTGCTTACCCTGGTTTTTGGAATTTGGATGTTGGTATTAAATCCCTCACTATTGAAACTTGGTTGGATGCATTTGAAATTAGGCTTTATCGTTTTGCTTCTTATTTACCATGCGAGTTGTCAGGTCATCATGTTTCGACTGGCAAATGGAAAACATACACTGACGTCAACAAAACTGAGAGTTTGGAATGAAGTAGCCACTCTTTTTTTAGTAGCAATAGTTTTTATAGTTGTATTGAAATCTAGCCTGAATTGGGTCTATGGTACCTTGGGATTTTTTGGAGTTGGATTACTTCTGATGGCGGGAATTCAAGTTTACAAAAAGTGGCGTAAGGTTTAAATGAATAAAAGGTTGTTTCTTTTGAAACTTTGACTAACTTTGCACCGAATTTTAGTGACATTACGTCTTTATATTGATACAAATGTTTGAAAATAAGCTAATTAAATCCTTTCTTCTCGTTTTTGCATTAGTGTTGAACATAAATGCTTTTCTTGCTAGTGATCATGGTAATGATAAAAAAGAAGAAAAAGAATTTAATGTCAGCGAAATGATCATGCACCACATCAAAGATGCTCACGAATGGCATCTTTATGGTCCTGAACACGGAGGAACGTCAATTTATTTACCGGTTATTTTGAGTGATAATGGAATAAAAACTTTTAGTTCAACACATTTTTATCACGGTAAAGAAGCACATGCCACAGACACTTTAGGGCATACGCATCATTATATGTTGGGTGTTGGTCCGGCAGAAGGTTATGCACTTTACCACGAAAAAATTTACAAGTTAAATGATAAAGGCAGGTTAGAATTTAAAGGAGACCATCCTGAAAACGTAAAGCCTTTGGATTTATCGATAACCAAAAATGTTGCGTCCTTGCTAATGGGTGCTGTAATTATTTTAATAATTATGTTATCAATGGCAGCATTTTACAAAAAGAACGGCCCAGTTGCTCCGCGAGGAATAGCTAAGTTTTTAGAGCCAATCGTAATTATGGTTAGAGATGATATCGCTAAGGCAAATATTGACCACCATAAATACCATAAATACGTGCCTTATTTGCTAACGATTTTCTTCTTTATTTGGTTTAACAATTTGCTAGGATTAGTTCCGTTTCTACCAGGGGGAGCTAATCTAACAGGAAATATAACAGTGACCTTATTCTTGGCAGTGTGTACCTTATTAGTAACATTACTTTCGGCGAATAAGAATTATTGGATGCACATTTTTTGGATGCCGGGAGTTCCGGTTCCGATGAAATTTTTTATGATGCCAATTGAATTGATCGGTGTCTTTACAAAACCATTCGCATTAATGATTCGTTTGTTCGCGAACATCACGGCTGGACACATTATTATTTTAGCATTAATTTCAATAATATTTATAAATAAAAACGTCGCGTGGGCTGGTTTGTCTGTGCCGATGGCCTTGTTTATATCTGTTTTGGAGTTATTGGTGGCTTTCTTACAAGGGTTCCTTTTTGCAATGTTGAGCGCATTGTTTATCGGAGCCGCTGTTGAAGAGGCTCACCATTAAGTAGTAACCTTTAAATATATATAGTTATGTGGGGTAGTATAGCAGCAATCGGAGCAGGTCTAGCAGTATTAGGCGCTGGCTTAGGGATTGGAAGAATCGGTGGTTCAGCAGTAGAGGGTATCGCTCGTAATCCGGAAGCAGCCGGAAAAATTCAAACAGCGATGATCATTG
>CAZLVX010000099.1:0-7596 GCA_964562965.1 uncultured Lishizhenia sp. | reverse complement strand
GCTGCAATTATGGCAATTCTATCTTCTTCATCAATTCCTCATCCACCAATTGAAGCATTTTTTACTATCGACGAGGAAACCGGTATGACGGGCGCAATGAAAATGGATGGATCGCTATTTAAAGGAGAAATTTTGTTGAATATTGATACAGAAGATGACGATGAGCTTTCAATAGGTTGCGCCGGAGGGATTGATACGAATACCTCCTATACCTACTCTGAAGAATCAATAAAAGCAAATAGTGCGTTTCTTGAAATTTCTATTCGTGGTTTATTAGGTGGACATTCTGGTATGGATATAGATAAAGGTCGAGGAAATGCCAACAAGTGGATGTCCCGATTATTATGGGAAATCAATCGAAAAATCGCTGTACAATTGATATCTTTTGACGGAGGCAGCTTGAGAAATGCTATACCGCGAGAAGCAACAGCCGTTATTGCTATTGAATCAATCAACTCAAAAGATTTTGCTAGTCTGTTTCATGAGCTTGTTTCTACATTCCAAGAAGAATACAAAAGCATTGAACATGCTTTAACTATCGAAGTCAAAGAAGTAACTTCTTACGGAAAAGCAATGTCGGAAAGCGATTTCAATAAAATATGTAACTTACTTTGTTCGTTGCACAACGGAGTTTTCAGAATGAGTCCAGACATCGAAGGTTTGGTAGAAGCTTCCTCTAGTCTTGCTAGGGTAATTATAAAAGATGGTCAATTTACCACTCAATCTTTACAACGAAGTAGCGTAGAATCTACGAAAAATGAGGTTGCAATGGCCATCAGATGTGCTTTTGAAAACATTGGATGTGAAGTAGTTCAAGGAGGTGAATATCCCGGATGGAAACCAAATCCTGATTCAGAAATTTTAAAGTTAATGGAATCTCTTTATAAAGAAATGTTCGAAGAAGAACCTAAAGTCAAAGCATGCCATGCAGGACTAGAATGTGGAATTCTTGGAAAACATTTGCCGAATGTGGATATGATTTCTTTCGGACCCAACATTAGAGCGGCACATTCACCAGACGAAAAAGTACAGATCAGTTCGGTTCAGAAATTTTGGACCTATTACTTAGAAACCTTATCCAGAATACCCACTAACTAACTTACAGCGTTAATTTATACTACTTTTGAGGATGGAATTTAAATTAAATACAATAGAGGAAGCGATTGAAGAGCTAAGGAACGGTAAAGTTATCATTGTAGTAGATGATGAAGACCGTGAAAATGAAGGTGATTTTTTAACCGCCGCCAGAAACGCTACTCCAGAAATTATAAATTTCATGGCCACTCATGGTCGAGGACTCATTTGCGCTCCACTCAGTGAAGAGCGTTGTGATCAATTAGGATTAGAAATGATGGTGAGAAATAACTCCGCTGCCTACGAAACACCCTTTACTGTTAGTATTGATTTAATTGGTCATGGTTGCACCACAGGAATTAGCGCTAGTGATCGTTCTAAAACTATTTTAGCTTTGATCAATCCTGAGACAAGACCTGAGGAACTAGGAAAACCGGGGCATATTTTTCCACTCCGTGCACGTAAAGGTGGAGTTTTGAGGCGAGCAGGTCATACCGAAGCTGCTGTGGACCTATCACGGATGTCAGGATTCGAGGAAGCAGGAATCATCGTTGAAATATTAAATGAGGATGGTTCCATGGCACGTTTGCCACAATTAATTGAAATTGCAAAGAAATTTGATTTAAAGATTATTTCAATTGAAGAGCTAATCAAATATAGGATTACAAATGAAACGCACATTGAACGTGTTGTGGATGTTAACTTACCTACCGCACTAGGAGATTTTCAATTGCATGCATATAAAGATCGAAATTCAGATATGGATCACCTCGTGCTTGTTAAAGGAGAATGGAAAGAGGATGAACCAATTTTAGTACGTGTGCATTCATCTTGTCTTACAGGTGATATTTTTGGTTCGTGTCGATGTGATTGTGGACCGCAACTTCACAAAGCCATGGAAATGATTGAAAAGGAAGGAAAAGGTGTTATCGTGTACATGAACCAAGAAGGGCGTGGAATTGGATTAGTTAATAAACTAAAAGCATATAAACTACAAGAAGAGGGTTTCGACACGTTTGATGCCAATGTTAAATTAGGATTTAAACCTGACGAGCGAGACTATGGTGTTGGCGCACAAATGTTAAGGGATCTGGGCGTTCGAAAAATGCGGTTAATGTCAAATAATCCAAAGAAAAGAACTGGACTAATTGGATATGGTCTTGAAATAGTTGAAAATGTGTCACTTGAAGTTGAAAGCAATGAACACAATGCTCATTATTTAAAGGTTAAAAGAGATAAATTTGGTCATAATTTGAAATTAAACTCTTGATGCTCATTGCTCAAAACATAACAAAATCCTACGGAGAATTAGCCATTTTAAAAGGGGTGAATCTACACGTTGAAAAAAGTGAGATAGTTTCAATTGTCGGTTCCTCTGGTGCAGGAAAAACGACTTTATTACAAATCTTAGGTACTTTAGATCAACCGGACGGAGGCGAAATATTACTGAATGGCATATCTCCTTTTGCTTTAAATCAATCTGCTATTGCCGCTTTCAGAAATAAACACATTGGATTTATCTTTCAATTTCATCAATTGCTTCCAGAATTTACTGCAATTGAAAACGTAATGATTCCAGGAATGATTGCTGGCACAAATAAAAAACAGCTTCAGGAAAGAGCAGAAATGTTACTTTCTAAACTCTCGATAGATCATAGGAAAAATCACAAACCGAGTGAGCTTTCAGGTGGAGAACAACAACGAATAGCAGTTTGTCGGGCGTTAATAAATGAACCAAGTGTAGTTCTTGCAGACGAGCCTTCTGGAAATCTCGACACGAAAAACGCCAAAGAACTGCACGAGCTTTTTTTTAAATTACGTGAAGAATTTCATCAAACTTTTGTTATCGTTACCCATAACGAAGATCTTGCGAATATGGCCGATAGAAAATTAACGATGAAAGACGGGCTATTCGTTTAATATGCAAAAAGAGTTACAGGAGTTTTTAATTTTTAAAAGCGATTTTTACGAAAACCCTGACTTTATAAATTCCGATCCAATACAAATCCCTAAGAAATTTTCAATTAAAGAAGATATTGAAATTGCTGCATTTCTAATTGCCACTATCGCATGGGGAAATCGTCAATCGATTATTAAAAGTGGAGAAAAATTAATGCGCATTATGGGCAACTCTCCGTATGACTTTATCATGAATTATAATCCTGGTAAAGAATATGACTTTGTTCACAGGACATTCAACTCAAAAGACTTATCTTACTTTTTTAGGTCATTAAACCATTGTTATCAAAATGGTGGCTTAGAAAAACAATTTCATTCAACAGAAGGAAATGTTAAAAATCGAATAAGTGCTTTTAGAACAACATTTCTTTCCTTGAATGGAGAAGCTAGAACCCTTAAGCATGTTTCCAACCCTGAGGCAGGATCAGCAGCAAAAAGATTAGTAATGTTTTTAAGATGGATGGTACGTTCGAATGCAAAAGGTGTTGATTTTGGTCTCTGGAATTCCGTTTCACCCTCTGAATTATATATCCCTTTGGATGTCCATACAGGAAATATTGCTAGAAAACTTGGGATATTACAACGAAAGCAAAATGACTGGAAAACGAATGAAGAATTGAGAAATGTATTCCTGAAACTAGACCCTATAGATCCTGCGCGTTTCGACTTTGCTCTTTTTGGATTAGGAGCATTCGAGAAATTTTAAATTTCAGGCATTGTAAACAAATGCAATATTTGAGAGGTATTACCACCTTCATTCGGCTTCAAAATGATGTGGTGCTCATCCTTAACTTCAAAAGTAAAGAACCAACGCTCTCCTCCAAATTGTATATCTAATTCTTTATTAGTCGAATAAACTGAAAAAGTTCCTTTTTTACCTTCGCCTTGATATAGTTTTGAAAAATCAGAGAGTAAAACATTGCCATTCGAAGAAAAAACAAGAAGTTCATTCTTAAACTTTTGCGAATTATCTAAATTATCACTTGGTGCGACTGAACTTAGCATCCAGATGCGAGTTTGCCCCCCATGAAAGAGCTTGTCATATTTGACCTCGTCCAAGCGGTTTCCATGAAAACATGACGATACAAAGAAAAGAGTCAATATCAATATACTAAAACGCAAAACTTTCTTTTTGTACTATTTCCTTTATTTCAGGGCTAAATTCATTGCTTTGCTCCTCTGTGTACTTAATTTGTGTATTCCCTTTATCTTCACTAAAGCCTATGCACTTATTAAATTCGAATTTCCCACTATTCCAGCTGTATAAACAATAGAAATAAGCATTTTCTTTTTCTGAATTAAACTCCAAAACTAAATCAGAAGGTGTACTTGAATTAACCGCTTTTAACTCTTTAATAAAGCCTTTAAACGAATTAACTAAAATGAGTGAGTTATTTACACGTTCAAAAATAAACGAACGGTTGGTCATAGTCGCAAATTTTCTATCCATAAACAATTCCCCGCTTACGGTCATTATAAAACCATCATTTAGTGTTTTATTCGGGTATAAAGGCATGAAATTAAAGTACTTTTCAGACAACAACTTATCCCTTTCATCTTTAGGAATTTCGATAAATATTCTCTGAGGTATCGAATTAAAAAATCGCAATGAATCTAATTCATGGAGTAAATTTTTCTCAATACTGTTAAATTTATTATTGTGAAAATCCATCGAAACAATCTTATTCTGAACAGTTTCGTTTTCCGTTTCCTGATCTTGTTCTTGTTGATTATTTTTATCAGCATCACCACAAGCATAAACAAACGATAGTAAAACTAAAAGTTGTAGAACTTTCTTCATGATTTAAAAATTTTAGACGAATAAGAGTAGGCTTTATTAAATAATTCAAGATCAATTGGATTATTAATTTTATTCACATTAAAAAAATGAAGTAAATCCTCAGTTGGTAAATTTCCAGTTAAATCGTCTTTAGCCATTGGACACCCCCCAAATCCTTTGATAGCGCTATCAAATCTTCTGCAACCAGCTTCATAAGCCGTTTTAACCAATGGCAACGAATTGGTTGGTTTCGTGTGAAAATGAGCACCAATTGTTGCATTTGTTAATTCATTACAAAGTAATTTAAACAATTCTGAAACATCTTCCTCTTTGGCACAACCAATCGTATCTGACAAGGCAAGAACATTTACACCTAAATCCAAATGCAAGCGCTTACTCCAATATGCCACTAATTCAGGGGTCCATTCTTCACCATATGGATTACCAAATCCCATGGACAGATAAACGACTAATTGTTTATTTTTTGCACTGCATAAATTCTGAATTTCCTCCAAATTTTTAAGTGAATCAGAAATGGTAGAATTCGTATTTCTTCTTTGAAATTCCTCTGAAACGGAAAAAGGAAATCCTAAATAATCAATTTCAGAAAATGAAAGCGCATCCTGAGCACCTCTTAAATTCGCCACTATAGCAAGCAACTTTGTAGCGCTATTTAATTCAAGTCCTTTCAAAACCTCTGCTGTATCTTTCATTTGAGGAATCGCTTTTGGAGAAACAAAGCTTCCAAAATCAATTGTATGAAAGCCACATTTTAACAAGTGATTGATGTAAGAAATTTTTAGTTCTGTAGGAATCCATTCGTGCATTCCTTGCATCGCATCTCTGGGACACTCAACTAACTGTAATTCATTCATAATTTTGATAATACCGCTTTGTTTATTCGTTTCACTAATCCTGGACCTTCGTAAATAAATCCTGTATACAATTGCAACAAATCTGCTCCTGCTTCGAGTTTCTCTAACGCGTCCGCTTCGCTGTGAATTCCTCCAACACCAATAATAGGAAATGCCTTATTTGATTTTAATGATAAATAACGAATTACCTCGGTTGATCGATTCTTCAAAGGTATACCAGACAATCCACCGGCTCCAACTTGTTCCAATTCTTTAGTTGGTGTACAAAGATTCGATCTATCAATTGTCGTATTCGTTGCAATAACCCCATCAATTTTAGTAATCGCTACAATGTCGATAATATCATCTAATTGACTATCTGATAAATCTGGAGCAATTTTTAATAAAATTGGTTTGCGTTTCGGTAATGAATTATTTCGTTCTTGTAGTTTAAGTAACAAGTTCGTTAGCGGTTCTTTTTCCTGTAAATCCCTTAAATTAGGCGTGTTAGGTGAAGAAACATTTACAACGAAATAATCTACATAATCAAAAAGTGAATTAAATGCTTTTAGGTAGTCCTCAACTGCACTCTCATTTGGCGTTAGCTTGTTTTTCCCGATATTACCTCCAATGATAAGTCCTTTATGTTTTCTTTTCTTCAGCTGTTCAACAGCAATTTCTACTCCATCATTATTAAATCCCATCCTATTAATGATTGCACTATCTTTTTTTAATCGAAACAATCGAGGTTTGTCGTTACCAGGCTGGCCAACTGGAGTGAGGGTACCTATTTCAATAAACCCAAAACCACAATAGAATAAATTATTGAAAAAAGTAGCGTTTTTATCGAATCCGGCAGCGAGGCCAACAGGATTCTTAAAAGTTAAACCAAATAGTTCCTTTTCTAATTTGGGGTTTTCTATTACAAATGATTTCTTAAAAACAAAAGGTGCCAGAGGTAATTTTAATATTATTCCTAATAATGACATTGCTTTATAATGTACATTTTCCGCATCAAACAAGAAAAATATGGAACGTATTAATTTATACATATTCAAAATTAATTAAAAAAGAAAAGCGAGCCATTCGGTCTCGCTTTACTCTGTCTTTTTTATGATTTTACACCTTGTATCTTCCGGCGCCTTTCACATTAAATCGCTTGCGCTGACGACCATAATCTCGGTAAGTAAGATTTTTGGTTAAAATTAGATTCACATGGTAATAAGCATCCTTTTGTTTAGAATCACCTCTTTGATTTCCGGGAGAAAATGTAGAATTCCCAACTGCAGGATTAGATAAATAGGCAGCTACAGGATCAGAAAATGAAGAGGGATCTTTGTAAAAGGTACTCACATCATCAACATAATCAGAAAAAGTTTTTACGTATGCCAACTCCATTCCTAAACGCCACATTCTCGACATTCCAAAACGAAAACCTACACCTGTAGGAATAGTCATTGTAAATGGAAGATAAGATTTACCTTCAGTTTGTAGCGGTCTTAAATTAACCCATTTATGATTTTCTGGTGCAACTGTTGGGTCATCATAATAACCTTGATTATTAAAATAAATCAACCCCAATCCAGTAAAAACATAATATTGTTGACTTCTATTAATTTTCGAGTAGTTGCCTGGAAGGTTGAATGTAGAACCAAATTTTTCATTTGCAGCAAATATAAATTCAATTCTCTGCTGAATTTCAACATTAAAACTTCTAAAATTCAAGCTTCGAGCATTTCTTGTTGCTTCCTCGCTGTAAGCATCATCAGCCCTCAAATTGAAAACACACAAACTCGTTGTTGTGGCAAAGTATGGATGAAAACGTTGACGGTAACCAAGCCAACCAGCGTATCCGGTTGCAGGCCAATCTAAATCTCGCAAACTGTAATCTTGTCCAACGGAATTTGACCCTCCTAAATCACCATTAAA
>CAZLVX010000098.1:0-7745 GCA_964562965.1 uncultured Lishizhenia sp. | reverse complement strand
TTACATCAAATTTGTTGAATTCACCATTGATATCCACAATTCCCATGTGTTTAATTTTGAATCCTAATCGTGAATGAGCCTTGTCTAGTGAATAGGTAATAGGATCTTCTGATTGAAAAGAAGTAAAAAGAATGAAGGCAATAGAGCCAAATAATACTGTAAGTTTTTTCATGTTATTTGTTTTTATTTCGACAAAGATTCAATAAAAAGTGATTCAAATCACTTGACATAGGTCAATATTTCTTTGAATTAAGAAGAAATAGCCAAAAAATGTTAATCTAGAACATTTGCGCGTTAGGTTGGTTAAATAGTTGCGTTACTCATTCATGCCGACTGAGAAACGGTTTTCATATTTAGTAGTTTAGGTTAGGAAAAGGAGGGTTCGCCCTCTTTTTCCATTTTATAAGCTTTCAGGAGTTTCCCAACCAAATTCCCTATCTTTGTGCAAATTTATAGAATGAGACTAGTTACGGTTGGTAGTGTGGCTTTCGATGCGATAGAAACACCATTTGGAAAAACGGATAAAATTGTCGGAGGAGCAGGGACTTTTATTTCTCTGTCATCCTCTTTTTTTGTTCAAGATCAAGGAATAATTTCTGTGGTTGGAGAAGATTTTCCTACGGAGACGTTGCATGAAATGAAGCAACGAGGTATTGATTTGGAGGGATTGCAAATAAAGTTAGGTGAGAAAACATTTTTTTGGTCTGGAAAATACCATAACGATATGAATTCAAGAGATACGTTAATTACGGAATTGAATGTTCTTGAGAATTTTGATCCTATAGTTCCTGCTTCCTATCAAGGTTCAGATTATTTAATGTTAGGAAACCTAAGTCCCCAAGTACAACGAACAGTTATTGAGCGATTGACCGAAAGACCTAAGTTAATTGCAATGGACACCATGAATTTTTGGATGGATATTGCCTGGGATGAATTGATGAAAACACTTGCACTCGTTGATGTATTGATTATTAACGATGAAGAAGCACGTCAACTAACAAAAGAATATGCATTGGTTCGAGCAGCAAAGAAAATTAAAGAATTAGGTCCGAAATACGTAATTATCAAAAAAGGGGAACATGGTGCCCTTCTCTTTTATAACGAGAACGTCTTCTTTGCACCTGCACTTCCTCTGGAAGAAGTTTTTGATCCAACAGGAGCTGGAGATACTTTTGCAGGTGGTTTTATGGGTTATATTGCCCAAACGGATGATATTTCATTTGAAAACATGAAAAGAGCCGTTATTGCAGGATCAGCATTGGCCTCATTTTCTGTGGAAAAATTCGGTACAGAGCGATTGAAGGAAATTACACTTAAAGATTTTGAAAAGAGAGTTCATGAATTTGTAACCTTGACAGATTTTGAAATAAACACATTATAATTATGGATTTTGCCAGCTTTTTTGATCGTATGAACGACATTTCTTCTCAAGAAGATCTCATAGGAACAGGTAAAGACGCGTCCTCATTGAAAATTGAATTTGAAGACGCCGTAATCGAAGCAGAGCGTTTGGATCAGATAGCATTTCTTGCTGCCCAAGAGGAAGGAAATAAAATTGAAAAATTTGATTTCAAAACTATCAAAGATAAATTTTTTCGCATTTATAAAGATTATTCCGAAAAAAGAAAAAAGCAATTAGAACTTAAATCTGCTTTGGAAATAGAAAATCTTCGTCAAAAAAAGGCTTTAATTGAACGATTAAAAGAAGTCATAGAAAACGAAGAAAAAATTGGAACGGCTTTTAATTCATACAAGGAAATACACGAAACGTGGAAGAAAATTGGGGATATACCGCGAGATAAGCGCGATGAGATTCAAAAGGAGTATTCTCGACTTTTAGAAATGTTCTTTTATACTATTAAAATATACAAAGAACTGAAGGAACATGATGTTAAACGAAATTTACAACTCAAGCAAGACCTGATCTTCAAGTTGAAAAATCTTCGAAACAGTCAACTTTCTTTGAGGGATTTAGAAGCAACTTTAAGAACACTTCAAGATGAGTGGGAAGAAATTGGACCTGTTCCAAATGAAGAGTGGGAGGAAGTAAAAAAGGCTTATTGGGATGTGGTCAGGTCAGTTTATGAAAAAATAAATTCTCACTACGAGGAACAACGTAACGTGTTGGCAGTAAACATTGAAAAGAAAAAGGCGCTTATTGTGTCACTTGATAAAATTTTGGAGTTGAGCCAACAAAACAATTCATTAAAGGATTGGGATGTCGCTACAAAAAACGTGCTGGAGATTCAAGAAGACTGGAAGAAAATCGGTTTCGGCACTAAAAAAGAAAATGAAGAAGTTTGGAAAATATTTCGTTCTAAATGTGATGAATTCTTTGACGCGAAAAAACAATTTTTATCTGGAGTTGAAGAAATACACAAATCAAACGCTGATTCAAAAAGAAAATTAATTGATGAGGTTGACGGAATAAAAACATCTACAGATTGGAAACAAACTACTGAGCGTATAATCAATGCACAAAAAAAATGGAAGTCTATTGGTTCTTCCGGTCCAAAGTGGGAGAATAAATTATGGGCAATCTTTCGTGCAGCATGTGATGAGTTCTTTGCGGCAAAAGAAAAACATTTTGCGGAACAAGATGCAGCGTTTTTCGATAATTTGAATGCTAAAAATGAATTATTGGAAGCATTATCTTCTCTGGTTCTTTCGGATAATAAGGTGGAAGCAATTCAACAGCTAAAAGATATCTCAAATCGATTTGCGGAAATTGGTCATGTTCCCAAAAATCAAGCGGATGCTATTTATAAAAAATTCAAATCGCTGATGGACGAGAAATATGCGACAATTAAACTTGATGAAAATGAAAAAGAAAAGATTCAATTTCAATCGAAAATTGACACTTTGCTTTCATCTCCCGACCGAACCCGTTTGTTAGCACGTGAAAAATCAGAATTACGAAAACAAATTGAACAATTGACCAAAGAAATTGCTTTACTTGAAAACAACCTTGGCTTCTTTTCAAAGTCTAAAGGAGCAGAACAGTTACGAATGGACGTTGAGAAAAAAGTCAAATTTGCTCAGGATAAGATTACTACCTTGAAGAAAAAAATAAGTATGCTTCCCAATGAATAGTTTCATCAATGTTATTTTGTTGGTGGTATCCTTACCCACCTTTCTTCTCACAATTTTTGTAGGTTACGACTTGCCAATTGAATCTTTGCGTATGCAAGCCACTGAAATACCATATCTTCCATATATTTTTCTTGGTTTAGCAGCAGTTTTATTCGTTTTTTCCCTTCGTAGAACATTAAGAAGGTGGTCAGGACTTTATTTGGTAAATCAGCGATCGAAATATGTCTTCAACGCTGAAATTAAGATAGAGCGAAAGAAAAGAGTTGTCGTTTACACAGTGTTAGAATCAGTTATACTTGCATACTTGGGTTATGCATACACGGCAATTACACCTTTGGCGATTGCGCCTTCAATCGTAATGTATGTTTTTTCAGTTGAAGGAATGATATTTTTAAGTTATGGTTTATTAGCAAAGAAATTTAGAGTTGGAATAACTTCGAAAGCAGTACTTGTCGCTGATCGCGAAGTATCTGTATTGTACTTTTCAGGTTTAAGACAAATAAGTATTTCTCAACAAACTGTTTATTTTGAGTACATTGGTAATTTACAAATGAACTTCCCTGTCGATTGTCTTGATGGACAGAATAAATCGGACTTTTTTGAAACTCTTCGCGGTCAAGTGGATGAAAATAGAGTCTTGTTTCGTATCTTAGAAAAATGAATAATTCAATCATACTTGTTGTAGAGGATGATTTGTCCTACTCCGATTTGGTGCAATTCCAGCTTACAACCATTGGATGTTCTGCCGTAAACATCATTTCCGTTCAATCAATTGCAGAGGTTCAAGAGGTCAAATTGGAACTTGATCCAGATGTTATCTTACTGGATCTAAATATTTTAGATAGCAATGGCATTAACACATATGACCAAGTAAGTTCAATTTTTCCAGATGCTTCCTTGATTGTATTATCAGGAATGGACGATCAAACCATCGCGCTCGAAATAGTATCACGTGGAGCACAAGATTACATTTTAAAAAGTGATGTTAAGCCCCAAATTCTTGAGAAAACGATAAACTATGCGATGTTAAGGAAATCAATGTTACAGCGCATTGCTTTTTCTGAAAAAAGGTATAGAGAAGTTTTTGAAAAATCACCTCTGCCAATGTTTCAGTTATCGGGTGAGGATTTTCAAATAGAGATGGTAAATACCGCAGCACTTCAATTTTATGGTTTTAATGCAGATTTTTTAATCGGGAAGTCATTTGGGATATTGAGTAAAAATCAATCACTAGCAATTTCTGAAAATAATTCCAATCGTGTTATTCAAGTCACGCAAAATCTTTCAGAGAAAACTGTTGATGTTATTCTAAATAGAATTCATGAGAAAGAAGAAGTTTTTATTGCCCTTGTCATAGACAAAACAGAAGAATTATTATTCGAAAAAAATAAATATCAAATTATCTCTCAAGCAGAGGAAGGAGAAAAAAAGAAAATAGCGCGAGAATTACACGATGGTTTGGGACAACAAATGGTCTTGTTGAATTTGCTTTATCAAAATTTTACTCCTAGTGACGATCAACGAGCACAATACCAAGATTTAGGCAATTTATTGCAAAGCTGTATTCGTGAAGTTAAAGAAATAGCATATAGTTTGTTACCTCCAGAACTTGAAAAAGGATTTATCAATGCGATGGATAGATTTGCCAATAGAATCAACAATATTGGGACGGTAGATTTCAAATTAGAAATTGATGAAAACATCACGGAAGATTTATTGAATGCGGTGGATAAGTTTAATCTATACCGACTGGTTCAAGAAGTAGTGAATAATGCCATTAAGCATTCAAAGTCTAAAGATATAATTTTTAGGATGAGGCTAAAAGACGAATACATAGAAACTCATATTATCGATCATGGAGTAGGATTTGATCTAGAAAAGGTTGGTCAAGGACTTGGCATTCAAAATATTTATCATCGATTGAAATTGGCGA
Source organism: uncultured Lishizhenia sp. (assembly GCA_964562965.1). Taxonomy (GTDB): domain Bacteria; phylum Bacteroidota; class Bacteroidia; order Flavobacteriales_D; family Crocinitomicaceae; genus UBA952. Next base: position 2,719 of record CAZLVX010000098.1, on the reverse strand, counting down.
ATCTGGATGGAGAATTTAATGCTATGCCTGGAAATGGAACATCCGTTACATTCAAAATTCCATTGCATTGAAAATTTTAGTTTTGCGCTTCAGTTCAATTGGGGATATCGTCTTAACATTCCCTGTTGTAAGAGCTTTAAAGGAACAACTTCCGAACTCAGAAATTCATTACGCTACCAAGAAGCAATTTAGCGATTTGCTCAGAGGGTGCTCGTATATAGATCGAGTGCATATTTTTGAAAAAAGAACGATAGAAATTTGGAGTGATTTAAAAAAAGAGAATTTTGATTACGTAATCGATCTTCACAATAATGTGCGATCTCGAAGTTTGTCAGGATATTTAAATAAAAAAACGTACCGTTTCCCTAAATTAAACATACAAAAATGGTTGCTAGTAACGTTAAAATGGGATTATTTACCTACTTCACATGTTGTCGATCGCTATTTTGAAAGTGTACAAAAATTAGGTGTTAAAAATCCTGATCAAAACAATTCATTTTATATTCCAAAGGAGGCAGCATTAAATTTAGAGGACTGGGGTTTAGAACCAAAGGATTTTGTTGCTATTGCCCTTGGGGCTCAATTTAAAACGAAACAATTTCCCTACGAAAAACTCATTAACTTGATTGACCAAGTACCATCTCCAATAGTTCTTCTCGGTGGGAAAAGTGAAGAGGAACTGGCCAAGAGAATTATTGATCGCTACCCTGAGCGAAAGATTGTAAATTTCACAAATAAAATCTCCATTCTTGAAGCCGGCTTTGTTGTAAAAAACGCAGCGTCTTTAGTAACCAATGATACGGGAATAATGCATATTGCATCTTGCTTTGACATTCCTATCCACCTTACATGGGGAAATACCGTCCGCAAGTTTGGAATGTATTCTTATCGCCCGCAGACTTTAGAGCTAACCTCGGAATATGAGGTGAAATTATCTTGTCGACCATGTTCAAAAATAGGCTTTGATAAATGCCCGAAAGGACATCATAAATGCATGATGAACATAGATGAATCAAAAATTGTAGAAGGAATTACAAGAGATTTATCCAATAAATAATTTCTGAAGCTCTGTTGCCTCTTTTGGGTCTAGTTTTCCTGCTAATATCAGACTAAGCTGCTTTCTGCGTAACGCTCCTTCAAATCGTTTCTTTTCCTCCTCCGTTTCCGGGATTAATTCAGGAACCTGTATGGGACCTCCGTTTTGATCTACTGCGACAAAAGTATAGATTGCTTCATTACATTTTTCCCGAATTCCAGTGACTTGATCTTCAACAAAAACATCAACGAATATTTCCATAGATGAAGAAAATGCACGAGATACTTTTGCTTCTAATGTAACTATGGAAGCATGTTGAATTGGCTTTTGAAACGAAACATTATTCACAGAAGCCGTTACCACCACTCGTTTGCAGTGACGATGCGCAGATACGCTCGCAATAACATCCATCCAAGCGAGTAATTGTCCGCCGAACAAGTTCCCAAGTGTATTCGTGTCATTTGGTAAAACAATGTGTGTGGTAATGGCTAAAGTTTCAGAAGCTTTTTTACTTTTCATGCATCAAAGTTAGTGATATTGACTTTTGATAATGTAGATAACGAAAATTAAATACATTTACTTCTCAATTTTTAAATAATTCCTTAATTTAGGCGAGCTATTGAACTAAATTTAAACGATTAAACAGCGTTACGTATGATAATTAAAAAAATATTTCTTTCTGCAATTTCAATCTCCTTAATGGCGACAAGTCCTTTGCTTGGTCAAAAGTCAAGACCTTTCGATCCAACCAATGCCCGAGAAGGGGAAAAGGTTGAATATTGTCACCAACACATTAAAATGGCAGAATTAATGAAAAATCCTGAATTTGCTGCCATGTATGAACAGGATAAAATTGCTTTTCAAAAAGCAAAAAATAAGGCAGTTCCAAAAGGAGTTGTTTATAAAATCCCGATCGTTTTTCACGTGCTTCATAACAATGGAATCGAGAACATTTCAGATGAACAAATCTACAACGCACTTGAAATCTTAAATAGGGATTTTAGAAAGTTAAATGCTGACACGGCAACGGTTCAGTCTGATTTTGTGGGTATGCCTTCAGACGTTGAGGTTGAATTTGTTTTGGCGACAAAAGCACCAAATGGAACTTGTTTTAAAGGGATTACGCGAACTATGTCGCCTTTATCCTATCAAGGAGACGACGGAAATGCACAAGTGACAGCAATTCGAAATGGTAATGATGTTTTTCAAAACAGTTGGCCAGGCAATAAGTACTTGAATGTATTTATTTGCGGTGATATCGGTGGGGCGGCTGGGTACACAACGAATCCTTCAACTTGGTCTGCAAGTAGTATGACAAATGGGATTTGGATTTTACATGATTATGTAGGAGCAATTGGAACAGGTTCTACGGGTGCTTCTCGAGCATTAACTCACGAAGTCGGGCATTGGTTGAATTTAGATCATACTTGGGGATCGAATAACAATCCTGGTAATACATCTTCTTGTTCAACAGATGATAATGTTGATGACACTCCAAATTGTATTGGGGTTACTGCGTGTCTTCTCTCAGCAAATACGTGCAACTCAGTAAATGCTTATTGGAATTACGATGTACGAGACAACGTTGAAAATTACATGGATTACTCTTACTGCTCCAAAATGTATACACAAGGGCAGGTAGACAGAATGCGAGCAGCACTTCAAGTTACAACAACAGGTCGA
>CAZLVX010000097.1:0-7790 GCA_964562965.1 uncultured Lishizhenia sp. | reverse complement strand
GATAGGGTATATCGAGTTATAGATAATTGTGGGAATTTTGTAGATGCAACTCATACTATTGTTTTTGAAAATTTAGAGAATCAAGTACAAGCTAATTTTTCTTTTTCACCTACCAACGTTTCGGCGTTGAACTCCACTATTCAATTTTTGAATTCGAGCACAAATGCCACAAATTATCAATGGTATTTTGGAGACGGAACAAGTTCTACTCAATTCGAACCAATACATGAATACGATGATGAATATTGCACAGGTTTTATAATTACGCTAATTGCTTCAGATGGAAATTGTCGCGATACGGCAATAAATGTAATTCCTTGCACAGAAGAAACAATATTTTATGTTCCAAATACATTTACACCCGACGGAGACAATTTTAACCAGACATTTTTCCCAGTTTTTTACTCTGGATTTGATCCCTTCAATTTTGAAATGCTAATTTTCGATAGATGGGGAGAATTAATATTTGAAACACATAATGTGAAAATTGGATGGGATGGAACTTACGGAAACTTAGGTCGCAAAGTTCAAGATGGTGTCTATACGTGGAAAATTATATATAAGAAGAGAGAAAATGATTCACGCCACGTCGTGGTAGGTCATGTTAATCTATTACGTTAAGCAATTACACTGCCTTCTTTTCCAAACTGCCGAAACGAAATCAAAACGGCAAGCGATGCAATAATAAACATAACGATAAAGCTAACTAAATAATAGCTCCAATCTAAAGTTCCTGCAATCAGTTCCTTTGATGCCAAAACAACATTCACCACAGGAATAGAGGCTGTAGTGAAGTCCAATGAAATTCCTGGAAAAAATCCTATCATCGCTGGAAGTACCATGACAATGTTTAACGGCGTAATTATGCTTTGTGCCTCTTTAAAAGATTTTGCATAAATTGCAATAGGAACCATAACTCCAGCAAAGAAAACCGTTAGTGGAATAAGTAAGCCAAACATGCTAAATAAGAACTTCGGATTCAGAATATCGTGTATTATAGCCAATATTTGTTGATCCTTCACAATATCTAAGAATTCTATAGAAACCCAAAGACCAACGAGCGCAAAAGTTGAAGCCATCAATCCAGACAAGATGACCACAAGCATCTTTCCGATAAGTAGTTTCCAACGCTTAACAGGTGTGGTCAAAAGAGTTTCTATGGTTCCTCGTTCCTTTTCACCTGTAAATAAATCAATTGCAGGATACATGCATCCAATAAAACCAAATGCAATGAAAAGATAAGGGAGAATTGCTCCTCCAAACTCACCAATCATTTGTTGTGGTGAAGCCGTATTGATGTATTCCGTTTCTACAGGTGTAATATCTTGAGAATTGATTTTTAGCTCAGACAAACGTTTAGTTTGTGCATTTTTCACGAACACTTCGGAAATTACTTTTGCACGTTCGTCCATTCCAACCTCTGTAACATCATAAAAGACATTAAGTTTTGCTGGCTTTTTCGAGACCATACTTTCGTCGTAATTTGATGAAGTACAAAAGGCAATATCCACCTGTTTATCATTTATACCCTTTCGTAAAGAGAGGCTATCTGAATAAAATACAAGTTCGTGTTTACCCAAAATTTCGGTAGGTATCGAAGAAAATTGACTGGTAAAAATCTTTGAATTAGAAATTATTCCAATTCGAATAGACTTGTTCGCCGCAGTTTCTTCAAAATAAGAAGATATGGAGACAAAAATGCTCAAAATTATTGGAAACATTAGCATTGGGATAACAAGCATTGTCATCATGGTTCTTCTGTCCCTTATTGTATCAATAAGTTCTTTTTTAAATATTGTCCAAATCATTGGTTAGGTATTAACAATTCGAATAAACTCTTGCGTAAGATTACTTTCTATCATATTGGTTCGAAATGACTCCATGCTACCTTGGAATTTGATTATTCCTTTGTGTATTATCGCCAAATCGTCACATAGCAAATCTACTTCACTCATGATGTGGCTGGAGAAAATCACAGTTTTACCTTGATTTTTACAATCTCGAATAAGAGTTATGATGTTCTCAGCCGTTATGACATCTAGTCCACTTGTTGGCTCATCAAAAACTACAACTTCAGGATCATGAATCATGGTGCGGGCAATGGAAACCTTTTGCTTCATTCCTGTGCTTAATTTTCCTATTCGCTTATTCATAAAATCTCCCATGTTTAGGAGCTCAATTAATTTTTCCTTTCTCCGATTCACAGTAGATTTATCGACCTCATAAAGCATTCCAAAATAATCAATAACTTCATTTGGTGTTAGCCGTGCATACAAACCCGTTGAACCTGTTAAAAATCCAATTTTACTTCGTGCTTTTTCAGGTTCTTTCACTGCATCTATACCGCATATTTCAATGCTTCCAGCAGTTGGAGTAAATATAGTGGATAGCATTCTCAACGTTGTAGTTTTCCCGGCACCATTAGGTCCTAACAACGAAAAAACCTTTCCGGGTTCACATGTGAAGGATACATGATCAACAGCTCTTTGAATTCGCTCATTAGAAGTTGATTCCTTGATTTGCTGTTTCGTTAATCTGAAATCTTTAACAAGCTCACTAACTTTTATCATACTAATTCTTCAATATTCGTTCTGACATTCCAATTGCCTTATTCTTATTGGCTAACTGCCCACAGGCGGCGTCGATATCTTTACCTCGACTTCTTCTCACGTTTACAATCATATTTCGTTCTTCCAAGAATTTTGCAAAAGCATCGACTTTATGTGATTCAGCTTGCTGAAATTCACCTCCATCAATTGGATTGTATTCAATAATATTTACTTTACAAGGCACACATTTTGCAAATTCCGCAAGTTCCGCAGCATCCCTAATACTATCGTTGAAATCCTTAAAAATTATATATTCGAAGGTCACACGAGTTCCTGTCTTCTCATGGAAATATTGCAATGCCTCTTGCAACTCATCGAGCGAATTAGTCTCGTTTATTTCCATTATTTTATTTCTTTTTTCGTCGTTTGCCGCGTGTAAGGACAAAGCAAGATTAAACTTAACTTCATCATCTCCAAGCTTTTTAATCATTTTTGCAATCCCTGCGGTGGAAACGGTAATACGTCTAGGTGAAATACCTAAACCATCTGTAGATGTCAAATAATCAATGCTTTTCAGAACATTTTTGTAATTCAATAACGGTTCACCCATTCCCATGTATACAATATTCGTGAGTGCCGTTTGATACCTGTTTTCAGCTTGGTTTTTCAAATAAACGACTTGATCAAAAATCTCTCCTGGCGAGAGATTTCGAAGTAATTTCAATCTCCCGGTTGCACAAAATGTACAAGCTAAACTACACCCAACTTGAGAGGAAATACAGGCCGTCATCCTACTTGATGTAGGAATCAACACGCCTTCAACAACCTTGTTTTTTTCAATTTCAAAAGCGCATTTGATGGTACGATCCTTACTTACTTGTTCATCGGATACACGTAATGCATCAATAAAAAATTTCGAGTGCAACTTATTTCTAAGTTCCAAACTTAAATTTGTCATCTCGTCGATAGAAAGTGCGCCCTTTTTCCATAACCATTCATAAATTTGTTTAGCTCTAAACGGTTTTTCTCCTAACAGCGTGAGTTCCTCTGTTAGTTCTTCAAGATTTAAATCACGGATGTTCAATAAGTCTCCTGACATGAGGAGATTATCTGTTAAGCATTACCGGCATAACCAGCATCAAAACATCCTCACTTTCATTGTCTTTCTGAATTGGTGTCAAAATACCTGCACGACTTGGTTCGCTCATCGATAATTTTACTTCAGTTGTATCTAAATTAGTCAACATTTCCAATAAAAACCGAGAATTAAACCCAATTTCCATATCGTCGCCGTCATAGTTACAAGTCAATCGCTCATTTGATTCATTCGAAAAATCAATATCTTCCGCAAACAAGGATAATTCAGAACCTGCAAGTCTTAATTTAATTTGATGAGTAGTTTTATTTGAGAAAATAGACACACGTTTTATTGAACTTAAAAACTGTTGCCTATCTACTGTCAGCACATTCGGATTTTCCTTTGGAATAACTGCTTCGTAATTAGGGTACTTCCCATCAATTAATCGACAAACAAGAACGATATCATTGAATGTAAAAACCGCATTTGATTCGTTATACTCGAGTAAAACTTCTTCATCACCTCTCAAATTTCCTTTTAGCATCGTTAAAGGCTTTTTAGGAAGAATAAATGCTGCACTTCCTTTCGCATCAGCATCCGTTCTTCGGTAACGAACAAGTTTATGAGCATCTGTTGCCACCAATGTGATGTCACTTGGCGAAAACTGAAAAAATACCCCACTCATTACAGGCCTTAAATCGTCATTTCCAGTGGCAAACAGCGTTTTATTGATGCCTTTTACCAAAATATCTCCAGAAAAACGAATGTCGTTTTTATTCTCAATAGTTGGTAATTTTGGAAATTCATCTCCATTAAATCCAACCATTTTTGATTTTCCGTTGTCGTAAGCAATTTCAATTTGACTAGTCTCCTTGTTAGATCGAATGGTGCAAGGTTGCTCGGGAAGGTTCTTAAGAACATCCATAATTAACTTGGCAGGAATGGCAATTTTTCCATTCTCTTCCGATTGAACTTCAAGTTTTGTAATCATGGTGGTTTCCAAATCCGAAGCACTAACAGTTAAAAGTCCATCCTGAATATCAAACAAGAAATTATCTAATATAGGTAAGGTGTTACTCGTATTTAAAACCCCTGAAATACTCTGTAAATGACGCAACAAGGTGCTACTCGATACAATAAAGTTCATAGTATAATTTTGAGTAACAAAAATAGTAATTGTACACGGATTGAAAACAAGTAATTACAAAAGTTAATTAACAATTTATAAAGATCAACGTGCAAATTCTTTTCTTAGAAATACCTTTAACGCCTCTCGCTGGATAATCAAATGTGTGTACAATGAAAGATCTCCCCCACTATGCATCCATTCTCTTGTTTTATTCTCTCCTATATCCACGACATAAGCCAATTGCAAAAAATTTTCTGGGGATAAGCTTTGAAGAATGATACGTATGTCTAATTCCAATTCATTTAAATTACTTGAACACAACGTAACATTAATTCCAATCGCCGTGAAATCTTTTTGAATTTGAAGAATTGTATCTGTTAGAAACGCTGTATCGACTAATTTTTTGCTTACGTTTGTCAAATCCATTGTGTAAATGTAACTAAAAGCATGAAGCGATTGTTCGACCTTTTATTTTCAATGCTAATTCTCCTGTTTTTTTTTCCTTTTGGATTGATTATTTCTTTGCTGATTTTGATTGAATCACCCGGGGGTATTTTCTACAAGCAAGAGCGCGTTGGTCAATATGGAAAATTATTCTATCTATTTAAATTCCGTTCAATGAAAACTGGCGCAGATAAAAAAGGCAAGCTAACCATTGGAATGCGCGACGATCGAATTACTCGCATTGGTTATTTCATTAGAAAATATAAATTAGATGAGTTCCCACAATTTATTAATGTTTTAAAAGGAGAGATGAGTATTGTAGGGCCTCGACCAGAGGTGAAAGAATATGTCGCACTCTACACTGAAGATCAACGACGGGTACTTAATGTTAAGCCAGGTATAACCGATTACGCATCAATTACTTATTTTAGAGAAAATGAACTTTTAGCAAAAAGTGATGACCCCACAAAAACATACATCGAGGAAATTATGCCCGAAAAAATTGCTCTAAATCAGAAATACATTCAACGTCCAACGGTGGGACATGACCTAAAAATTATTTGGCTTACCGCGACAAAAATTCTTAGTAAAAAATAGTCTTTTACCTGTTCACCAAAAATTTAGTCCGTTGTGCGTTTCCAGAAGGATTAACTATTTCTAGGTAATAGAACCCATTTGAAACTTGAGGAGCATCTACTAAAATGGTTGAAGAATTCGCAACCGACTTGTATATGAGCTTCCCATTCAAATCCATAATTTTCAATATCGAATTTATTTGAGCACCTTTTACGGTAAAATAACCAGAATTCGGATTAGGAAGGACCTCAATGGAAGTATTCGCCTGATCAGATAAAGCGGCACATTGCTCCACAATAATCGAAAGTTGAGCACTACCTTGACAGCCATTCGCATCTGTATAATTGGCAGTTATCGTATTAACACCAACATTCGCCAAAGAAGGATCAAATGTTAAATTAACCACCCCAGTACCTGTTAAAGTAGCATTTGTGGGTGTCGGAATTAGTTGAATCAAACCTCCATTGTCACAAACTAAATTGTCAGAATCGTTTGAAGCGAGGGCAACAATTGGATTTGCGTTCACCACAATATTTTGAGTTGTTGAGTTTGATCCTGCATCATTTGACACAGTCAACGAAACAATATATGAACCAGCTGAAGTATACGTATGTGTAGGATTTTGTTGGCTCGATGTATTGCCATCTCCGAAATTCCATGCCCATGTGGTAGGTGAATTTGTTGAAAAATCAGTGAAGGTGATTATTGAACCTTGGCAAACTGCATTTGGCGAAGTAAATGATGCTGTTGGAGGGTTGCTCGATGGAACTGAATAAAACACCTTGAAATCATCAAAATAATAACCATCTGCTGTTGTTCCACCATCTGATTTTAATTGGAAACGTACTTTGATTTGTTGACCCAAATAATCACTTAAATTAATCTCTTCCAATACCCAACTCGATTGCGTTCCCTCGTAAACAGGCTGGCCATTCGGCTGAACACTTCCGTTGGCACTGGTTCCAGGAACAGTGTAGTTTCCACATTGACCAATCCATGTGGTTCCACCGTCTGTTGAAACTTGAAACTGAACAAAATCATAATCCGCTTCAATTGCCCATTTTGCATAAAAGGAAATCATAGCTGACGTTGCTTGCGTCAAATCGATTGTTGGTACATAGGTATATGTTCTATTCGTATTATTTGGATAGTTTCCTGAAGAATTCTCGAAAAAACTTTTAGAAGGTGAAACGAAGGTTGTACTTGTTGTTCCCCATGATCCAGTCCAATTTGTAGCTGAAGTCGCATCTTCGAGTGCCTGTAAAGTAATGGCACCAAAAGTTTTAACAATCGTATCTTTCTTTACCCAAAGTCCATTGTCTGTTTTTAAAATGTATTTAATTTGATCTCCAAATTGAATGGAAGGGTTTAAAGAATATGATATTGCACCCGTTGAAGTTTGTTGACTATTCAAATTGTAGGTCAATGAATTCCCTACAGAAACAATATTTAATAAGGGTTCTATGGAAACAATAACTGGTCCACCTTGGCGACCCAATCTCTTGATCGAATGATTGAAATTTCCTGTTAAGGTCGCTACTGAAGATGGGTCTGTATCCTTAACTATGCTATAATTTCTTGTTAAATGTGCTAAAATAAGATTTGGAAAAACCATTTCTTGACAAGTTGCAATTATTTCACTTGAAGGTTGCCAAAATGCTGTTCCAACTTCTGGCGTATGCGCGAAGATTGTATCCTTTTGATTAACACCAACATCTACTTTATACATATAATCATCAGAATCACCAGATGCTGGATACAAACCAGAAGATTTCATCGCAGTATATCCATTTAATTCAACCATATGATTTGTATAATCTTGCATGTAATTATGGTGGGGTGCAAATTCAGCTGTTGTAGTTCCGATCGGAAATAATATGTCCTCCGCATATGTGTGCGCATTGAATGCCATTTCAAAATCATTATTCTGAACCAACCATCTCATCGCCTGTGTTTCGGGTTCTGAAAATGCAGAAGGTCCACAGTATGTCTCATTGCTTGTATTCGTACTTGT
>CAZLVX010000096.1:0-7907 GCA_964562965.1 uncultured Lishizhenia sp. | reverse complement strand
TCCTTATTATATAGTCCCATACTTCTCTTTCTCGCAGATTCAAATATTACAACCAAAACATTGAAATTCTTTGGTGTAAGCGTAGGCTCAATTTTAGGAATTTCCCTCTCCTTTAGTCCACCTCCGGGTCTTGAATAATCTGAGAAATCAAATACTGCACGTTGAATATTCATCGCGAAATTTACATCTGCTATGGCACACTGATCGAACTTTGGCTGAAAAAGGCTAACTATTTCGAAAGCAATAAGCTGTATGACACTGTAGATTAGTAATTTTCGATTTGAGATTAATGGAATTGAATTTATAATAAATTTCCGCAATAAAAATCCAATGCCAATTAATAGGGCTAATATCAGCAGAGAAACTGATAAATTTAGGGTATAGGTTGCTAATGTCCATGCGCTATAAGGTTCTTCCCTAATAAATAAAAAGGTATGGTAATTTGGGAAGATTCCATTCATAGACTCGAATTGAAAGGATCCAAAGAAAGAAAATAACCACAAAGGACCAATTAGAAAATAAAGTAGGTAAAATAGCCATCTTTTATGAATTATACTTCGAAGTAAAAGAAATATAAAAATGAAGTAACTAAAAGAAAGACATACGGAAATAAAATAGAAAATAAGCTGAAAAGAATCGAATTCTTTCAATTGTTGAAATCGATAAATAAAATCCGTTACAAAGAATAAGAGAGGACTTAACAGAAGTTTCCAATTCTTTTTAAGCTTTTCTACAATTCTGTGAAATATCATCTAGGACTTATTCGAACAGAAGAATAAAAAGTTACGAATAAGCGTTATTTCGTTTTTTTAGTTGAAGTTGCGGCCTTCTTTGCGTCTTGTTTCGGGAATTGTGAGGATAATGCTGGAAAATACACATCTCCTAAAATCAAATGATTAAAGACGAAATATTGACATTTTACAATTTCTTTAGTAGGCAGAACACACCAAAATTTATTCATGTCCATATTCACTAATTCACCGAATTCATTTTCTTGGGGTTCATTTACGCGAATTCGATGCATCTTAAGAACAACTGGCGATTGATTGCCTTTTTCGGTCAAGGAAAGTGTGCAGAATGGAACCGCCTTTAATAAACTGTCGCATTGTACCTTATTTAATTCGTAATTAGCAGATTCAAAATTCACTCTTTTATACTTTTGCAAATAACGAATTACGTTCGATGTGTCAACAGCGCTGAGAGCAATTCCATTAGATTTCACACTGAAATTAGTTCCAAAATTCTCAATTGAAAAATTGCGATAAGTTTCTTGTGAGAACGATACATCTACTTTACTTATTTTTTCAGATTCTAAATTGAAAATTCCTGTACACATCCATTTTCTTGGATCTGCGAAAAAACGCGGTTCTATGATTCCAAAAATCCCACGGATAGACATAATTACTGGTTTCTTACTTTTTTCCTTGTTAGGGCCCTCAACTACCATAATTTGACCATTGTGATCTTGAGCATTCGGGCCGATATACCAGCGTTTTGAAAAATTACCGTTTTGATAAAAGTCTACCTTTATGTGATTTGTCATCATTAAATCGTAAAACTTTTTCTCCGCCTTTTCATTTAAATACGCTTTGAATTGAATTTTTGCTACGGCCTCTAGAATATTGTGAACACCTTCCTTATTCACACATTGCCCATTCTTATCAACCCAACTTTCCCCGGATCGGTTCAACTCGAATGAACGAGAATAAGCGTCTGTGATAACGATTTTGTTAATTGAATTGGTGTCTTCGATAGCAAATGAAAGCGCGTCAAATGGTTGTTCCTCTGTTGGTTTTAATATACGAAAAGTGAAATAACTTAAAACAGCCAAGATAACGAGGCCGATGAATAAATAAATAATTCTTTTGGTTCGTTTTGACATTTTAATTTCTTGTGTATTTCTTTCTTCGATACCAAGTAACGATAATACCTAATAAACAGATTAATAGTACAGGTAATCCAATATTCAATAACGTGAAATAATTTTTTGATTCTGCAATTTTATCTCGATCTAGTTCTTTAATGGTCAACTTTCTACTTCTCAATTCAAAAATTGCATTGTCATCTAACATATAGTCTACAAGGTTTTGAAGAAAAGCGGCATTGTCTATAGGTACTAACATATCGAAACTTGCCAAATGGCGATCCATAATTAAATCATCCTTACCTAAAGGACGATAACGCGTGATGCCATCGGAAAAACGAACAGAATCGATTGCATTGGCTAGGAAAGTACCATTTCCTACCGCTATAACTTTCCCTGGTTTAATGCTGTTGGGAACAAATTTTGCTTCCGGGTTATTGGCAAATGAAGGATCTAATTTATCAATGAAATAACTTGTAAATGTTCCGGATACCTCAGCTGCCAGCGTAAGCCGATTAGCCTCATTTTCCGGAGTATCATTTAACTTAAGTGGTTCACCAAAATTCTTGTGGTCTACAAAGGTGACTATGGGTGCTTGGCGAGAGGCAAGGGAATTGTTTGAACTGGTTAATATACTTTTGAAATTAGTATTTGATTTACTAGAGGAGGATACTTCGTTTACAAATTTTAGCGAAATTCTATTTAGATTTTTAACCGCTGGATGGTCGGAAGGCGTCGCCATAACATGTTGTATAAAAGGAAATGTCGCTTTGTTGGTGGCTTGTCGCATTTTGGTCATCCTGTTATCGATGATGTGCTCAAAGCAATTAGCATCCATCACTAAATGTTCGTTTATTTTCAGACCGTAATCAAACAACATGTTTTCAATTCCAACCTTTTTTCTCAGCGTATGTGTGCCTAGATTAATTTCCAAAGAATCTGAGGGAATTTCCAACGTATTCATGAAAACCATTAATTTTCCTCCCTTCATTACGAATTGGTCAATGACGTACAAGTCTTTATCAGAGAACGGTTTTTTAGGGTCGGCAATAATAATTGCATCAAAGTCATTTAATTTATTTAAAGTGTCGTTAATGGTCACCTCGTTCATATAATAGAAATTCTTGAGCAATAATTTGGCTGCTTTTGTTTCCTCTGGTCTTAATTCTCCGTGACCCTGTAGAAAACCAATGCGCTTTTTCTTCTTTAAAATAAGTTCATGAACCCCGGCAGCTAATAAATATTCAACATCGCTAAAAGAATTATCCACCGCGCCTCTGATCATTTCTAAGTTTGTTAATCCACCTGGTCGAGGCGGGATGAACTGTACATAGGCCTCTTTCGTTACTCCGTTTTGGTTGTACGACATTTTTGCGCCTGGCCAAACACGCAATACGTTTAGTACCCCTTTATTGTCCTTGTAATTAACCTCGACTGGTTTAACTCCTTTTCCCTCATTGAAAATTTCCAACTCTAATTCATTAGGTTTTCCATTCCCATCACTTTTCGGATCAATGAATTTAAATTCTATTTTTCCGTTTGAGTACTCCTTATAATTCTCTAATTTTTCTTGAATCAATTCTTTGAACGAGCGCAATTCTGCAGGCAATTCTCCATCTAGGTAAACTTCAACAAACACTTTTCCTTCGATGTCCTTTACTTTGTTGAGAAAATTCTTCGCAGGTTCAGACAAGGAATAACGCTTGTCCTCCGTCATGTCAATTTTTTCCGAAGAGAAATTAGCCAAAATATTGACCAATATCACACTAATAATGAGAATTATCAGTATTGAACTACCATACAACCATTTCAACGAGAAGGAGGGAAGCCTAAATTTCATGATTTACTTACTTTCAATGCGTGTAAAGAAGAGTATAAAAAAACGACGATTAACGAAATAAAATAAACTATATCACGTAGATAGATTACTCCCTTTCCAATTCTTTCGTAGTGAGAAGTCATTCCTATATATTTTATAACATAATCAAATGACTTAAAGGTTCCCCAAGTTCCAAGTCGTTCGAATCCATCGTAGAAAAACCAACAGAGAAACATGGCCAAAATAAAAGAGATGATTTGACTGCTCGTGAGTGTACTCGCGAAAATTCCAATAGCTACGAATACAGAACCAATTAAAATCAGTCCTAAATAAGACGTAAAGGTGGCGCCAGAATCTATGGTTCCTACGGGTTTTCCCAATTGATAAATGGTATAGTAATAAACGATAGTTGGTAATATGGCAATGATTAACAAGGCAACACCAGCAAAATACTTGGAAAGTACTATTTTCAAATCCGAAATGGGCTTGGTGGCAAGTAGTTCGATAGTTCCCGTTCGCTTCTCTTCCGCAAAAGAGCGCATGGTGATAGCCGGTATCAGCATTAGGAAAATCCAAGGGGATAATCCAAAAAATGGAATAAGATCAGCCTCAAAATTATAAAACAGGTTAGTCTCACTGTCGAGTACAAAATGAAAAAGACCACAGCTCACTAAATAGATTACGATGAATACGTAGCCTATCAATGAATTGAGAAAACTGTTAATTTCTTTGAAAAATAATGCCCTCATGTTTTTATTAAACGTCCAAAATTAATCACTTTGGTGGTTTATTAACTAAAAATTTATGAGCGCGATTGTGTTGATTAGTTACAAATAAAAAAAGGGCTCCACATGTGAAGCCCTTTCAGTAAAGATTTAAACTAAATAATTATGCTTTTTTTACATTAACTGCATTCAAACCTCGACGACCTTCTTGAAGATCAAATTCGACTTCGTCTTCTTGACGGATTTTGTCGATTAATCCGGTAACGTGTACAAAGTACTCTTTACCAGTTCCTTCTTCAACAACGAAACCAAAACCTTTTGTCTCATTGAAGAATTTTACTGTTCCTTTACTCATTTTGAAATAATTATAATTTGTGTAAAGGTAGGCTAATTTTCAGGCTAATCAAGTTTTTTCCTTATTTATTTCGAAAATCCATCAAAATAGGTGGAGACAGTCCATGCTTCGGCCTTCTCTTTAAACCAAGGTTTAATGGTTGGCCACAAGTTTTGAAATAACGCTGAATCTCGGTAGCTGTTAAGTGAGGCTTCGTTTTCCCAAAGGCTATAGGTGAAAATGACATTCGGAAAACGTTGGTCTTGATGTAGCCTCATTCCATGACAACCGGGAAACTCAGCAACTTTCCATTTTATTGTTTCAAAATGAGTGAAAAATTCACCAACCATTTCCTCTTGAAAAGTAAGTTTTACTATTCTCGTAATCATTTAAAATAAGGAATGAATGTCTTTTGCGGATCCCGGAGGATGAAATTCAACGGTAATCACGTCGCCAACCCGCACGCCAAATAATTTATTAGCACCGCCGGTACTGCCATTAGCACCTTTGTTAATTGCAATTTCAAGTAAATCGCTACTGTTAAAAACAGCTACCTTTTCACCCATTGTCACATCGTTATAGGTCCTTGAAATCGTATCAATGAAATACGTTTTGTTTACATAATAAATGGTAAACGGCGTATTGGTTCCAAACCTGTAAAAGTCGTTTTTCGTGATGTTGGTGATGATATTTCCATAAGCATCAATGTGTACCACATTTCCAAGCATTCTGTTGTGTTCTATGGTCGGTTTTTGAATAAACGCCTTTTTAAACGTAAAAGATTCTACGCAAATTTCTTTCAAATCTTTTTTGTTACTTATCAAGGCAGCAAGTGGAATAAAGGTATTTTTTGTTGGGAACTTATAAAATTCTTCGTTGAAAGTTGGTTTTTCCAATTTAAAGAGCGCTTGTGGCACGTCGTCTTCAAGGAAAGTCCCAAAAAAACCGTTGTCGTTCGAGATAAAATATTGATCCTTATAGCGCATCACCGCTGGAAAACTTGGATTCGTATCGCTAAATACTGGTTCAGAATCTACGCCGACAATATGTATTGTTCCGGCAGGAAACGTGTGGTAACAGCATTTTAATTGAAAAACAGCCTCTGCCACATTGAACGGTCGAATGGAATGGGAAATATCAATGATATTCGCATTTGGAATTTGATGCAAAATAGCTCCTTTAGTTGCCGCAACATAATAATCTTGCAGTCCGAAATCTGTCGTTAGTGTAATGATTTGCATGTCAAATCAAGGCTTGAATAGCAATTAATTTATAATTTTACCAAAAGTAATGTAATTCGTGAATTTCAAGTGAATCATTACCTAAAAATTATTTGTGACGGGAACAAGAAATATCGAAATACAAGGAATTAATCCTGCAGAACTTTTTGGAGTGAACGATGCCAATTTTAAGCATTTAAAGTCCTTCTACCCTAAATTGAAAGTGACCGCGAGAGGTCATGTTGTAAGCATCAGTGGTGATGACGAAGTAATGGATGAATTCGAGCGGAAATTTAACCTAATTATACAGCATTTCAATCAATTCAATTCCTTAACCGAAAATAACATTGATAACCTCATGTTAAGTGACGGCGGTACCTTATTGAGTACAGATGACGGCTCCGAAACTATTGTTCATGGAAATGGTGGAACGAAAATCAAAGCACGCACGGTAAATCAAAAGAAACTGGTGCAAGCAGTAAATACCCACGATATGGTTTTTGCGGTAGGCCCCGCGGGTACAGGAAAGACATATACCGCTGTAGCCTTGGCAGTACGCGCATTAAAAGCAAAAGAAGTAAAACGAATAGTATTGACAAGACCAGCTGTTGAAGCAGGAGAAAACCTTGGTTTTTTACCCGGGGATTTAAAAGAAAAATTGGATCCTTATTTAATGCCACTTTATGACGCCCTTCGCGATATGATACCCGCAGAAAAATTGGGTGATATGATAGAATTCGGTATTATTGAAATAGCCCCGTTGGCATTCATGCGTGGTCGTACATTGGATAAGGCGTTTGTAATATTAGATGAGGCCCAAAATACCACCAGCATGCAAATGAAAATGTTTCTCACTCGAATGGGGATGACAGCGAAATTTGTAATAACAGGTGACATGTCGCAAGTGGATTTACCTCATCGGCAACGTTCCGGATTATCATACGCATTGGACGTTCTCAAGGATGTTGAAGGAATTGGTGTGGTTCGATTAGGTCAGAGTGACGTGATTCGTCACAGCTTGGTAAAACGAATTGTTGCTGCCTTTGATGTCGCAGAAGCTGAAGAAAGAAAAAATGAAATAAAAAAATCAACGAAATAAATGAAAGCAATCACCAAGGCGAATTTTGAATTCCCCGGTCAAATAAAGGTTTACAACGGAAAAGTTCGCGACGTGTATACCTTAGAAAATGGATTGTTGGTTATGGTGGCATCGGATAGAATCTCTGCTTTTGACCACGTGTTACCAAAGGGAATTCCATTTAAAGGTCAAGTTTTAAATCAAGTTGCGACGTACTTCTTGGAGGCAACGCGCGATATTTGTCCAAATTGGTTACAAGCTACCCCGGATCCGTCAGTGGCTGTTGGTGTGGCATGTGAGCCTATACGTGTTGAAATGGTCATTCGTGGTTATTTGGCGGGGCATGCAGCACGCGAATACCAAGCTGGAAAGAGAGTGCTTTGTGGTGTCACCATGCCGGAAGGAATGAAGGAGAATGATAAATTCCCATCGCCAATTATTACTCCTGCAACAAAAGCTGATGAAGGACACGACGAGGATATTTCTCGTGAGGACATTTTGGCCAAAGGTATTGTTCCTAAAGATATTTATGAAACCATGGAGAACTATACACGCGCCCTTTTTCAGCGAGGGAGTGAAATGGCTGCAGCACGTGGTTTAATATTAGTAGATACTAAATATGAATTTGGATTAAGGAACGGAGAAGTTATCCTAATCGATGAGATTCATACGCCAGATTCTTCACGATATTTTTATGCAGATGGTTACGCGGAACGACAACAAAATGGTGAACCTCAAAAGCAATTATCGAAGGAGTTTGTTCGACAATGGTTGATGGAAAATGGTTTTCAGGGAAAAGAGGGACAACAAATGCCTTTTATGCCAGATGAATTTGTGAATACGATTACAGAACGCTACATTGAACTT
>CAZLVX010000095.1:0-8194 GCA_964562965.1 uncultured Lishizhenia sp. | reverse complement strand
GTCACAATACCCTGCTAGAGCCTCATCGATTGAGTTATCTACCACCTCGTATACAAGATGATGCAATCCTTTCAACCCAACATCCCCAATGTACATGGCTGGTCTTTTTCTAACCGCCTCTAACCCCTCTAATACCTGAATATTATCCGCTGAATAATTATCTTTTCTTTCTTCTTCTGACATATTTATCTTTGTTTAACTGCTTTTTTAATTAACGTAACAAATATAAAAAAAGCCCCTCGTTTCTGAGGGGCTAAATTGGGTCGGAAACCCTTTATTTATGAACAAAATGTTAACTTTTCAACTATTTTTCAATCCACTGAATTATGGAAGCATCATCTGGCTGAGTTCTTGGTGATATCACTTTCACTAAATGACCTTCTTCATCTATTAAGTACTTTTGAAAATTCCATTGCACTTCATTGTCCTCTAAGCCATTTTTAGATTTTTTTGTAAGAAACTGATAAACGGGATGCATGCTCTTCCCTTTCACAGAAATCTTCGACATCATTGGGAAGCTTACACCATAGTTTTTTTGACAAAAAGATGATATTTCTTGATCAGACCCAGGTTCCTGCCCCATAAAATTATTAGCAGGAAAACCAATAATTATAAAATTGTCGTTTTTGTACTTTTGATACAATGCCTCTAATTTTTCATACTGCGGCGTCAGTCCACATTTCGAAGCTGTATTGACGATCATGACTTTCTTTCCTTTTAAGGAGGAAAATTCAAAGCTTTTACCATTGATGTCTTTCACCTTGAACTGATGAATGGATTCTTTTTTGTTTTCGTTGGTATCTGTCGTAGTTATCATAACAAAAGATAAAATGGCTAATAATATTGTTTTCATGAAGCTTTTTTATAGTAACAAATATCGGTAAAAATAGTTCTACATGTTTTACGGAACATTTTTTGTTAAAAATCGAATACTAAAGATATGGTTCATCGGTTAACTTTCTTGGTTCTATTAGTTAATATTTTTCGGTTTGCCACTTTCCATGCTCAAAAGTTTACTGGTACATGGCAAGGGTTTTATCAAGAGGATACCACCATTTCACCTGAAAAGATAAATGCCATCTATTTAAATCTTAACGTTATCAATGGGCTAACTGATGCTAAATGCAAAATTGAACCCTATCAAAAAAATGAATTTGGTGTTTATTTACTTAATGGGCAGGTTGAGTTTAATTCAATGAAACTTAACTTTTCAAAAAAAATTAAAGAAGTAGGTGTCACAAAAGGAGAATTTTCACTTCATTTAAGCTATAATCCTACTAATGGGTATTTAAGTGGTCAACTTATAAAAAAAGGACAAGCCTCCTCATTCTCCAAAGTGGTATTTTATAAACAAGGAATTGAATGGAAAGAAACTCACCAAGAAACTTCTCATGTTTGGGTAGATCGCTTAAAAAAAGATGTAAGAAATGGGGTTTCCTCTCCTTCCGTCCGAAAGGAAGAATTAAAATCTTTCGTTTTTCAACCGGTATATTTTGATTATGATGAATTTGCGATTCGCAAGGAATTCACGACCTATCTTCTAGAAATTGTTAAAATGCTAAATAGCCATTCCGATTTACGATTACGGATTACCGGCCACACTGATGGAGACGGTTCAAATGCCTATAATTTAACCCTTTCAAAAAACCGCGCCAAATCACTGATTGAATTTTTTAACACCTGTGGTATTGAAAAATCTAGAATTATAATAGATTTCAAAGGAGAGAGTAATCCGGTAGATTCTAACGATTCTGAGGAAGGTAAGCAACGAAACAGAAGAGTAGATTTTGAATTTATTTAATTCAACTCTTTTATTTTTTCTTCCAAAAGTTTGATCTTCACAAGTGCGTCGTTTTCTTTTTTTCTTTCCATATCAACGACTTGTGCAGGGGCTCCGCTCATGAATTTTTCATTTGTTAATTTGGACTGAACACTACGCAAAAATCCTTTTGTATACGTCAATTCCTCTTCCATTTTTTTTCGTTCCGCAACAAGGTCAATTTCCTCACCAAATGGCACGTAAAATTCATTTCCTCTAACTAGAAAAGAATTTGCTTGTAGTGGTTTTTCAACTACATATTCCAAAGAAGACAAGTTGCCCATTTTAATTATGATAGGATCAAATTGGGCCGATGCTTCGTTATTTCTTTTAACTTTTAAATCCAAGCGTACTTTCGTAGCAATATTTCCAGACTTTCGAATGTTTCTAATTCCGGTAATTACTTCTTGGGCTACTTCAAACAATTCCAAATAACTGGATGCTACATTTTCTACAGCAGGCCATTGTGAAACAATAATATCTTCTCCTTCTTTTCTTTGGCGTATTAAGTGCCAAAGTTCTTCAGCAACAAATGGCGTAAAAGGATGCATAATTTGAAGTAAACGTTCAAAAAACGAAATGGCTTGCTTTTTTGTTAAGACATCAATTGGCTGTTCATAACCTGGTTTAATCATTTCTAGGTACCAAGAACAAAAGTCATCCCACACCAATTTATAGGTAAGCATTAATGCTTCACTTATTCTAAACTTATCGAACGCATCATTTATTTCTTCTAAAACCCTATTAAATCGGGCACTGAACCAATTTGCAGCAATCGATGAAGATTCAGGTTGATCAAAGTCTTTTTCCTCCCAAGAGGCTAATAAGCGATAAGCATTCCAAACCTTGTTCGTAAAGTTCCTGCCTTGTTCGCATTGCCCGCTGTCAAAAGGCAAATCATTCCCAGCAGGGGAAGAAATCAATATTCCCACTCGAACACCATCTGCACCATATTGCTCAATTAAATCGATGGGGTCTGGGGAGTTCCCTAAAGACTTTGACATTTTCCGTCCTAATTTGTCTCTTACAATCCCAGTATAATAAACATTTTTGAATGGCAAATCACCAAGGTACTCATAACCTGCGATGATCATTCTTGCTACCCAAAAAAACATGATTTCTGGTGCTGTGACAAGGTCATTCGTCGGATAATAATAGCGTATTTCTTCGTTATTTGGCTGAGTTAGGCCGTTGAAAACCGAAATTGGCCAAAGCCAACTAGAAAACCAAGTGTCCAATACATCTTCATCTTGTCGGAGTGTAATTTCAGCTTGTTGAAGGTTTGTTTTTGCTTGCACTAATGTCTTGGCCTCTTCCTCAGTTCTTGCAACAACAAAATCGTTAATCCCATTTCCATAGTACCATGCCGGAATTCTATGTCCCCACCATAATTGTCTGGAAATACACCAATCTTTAACATTTTCCATCCAATGACGATAGGTGTTTTTAAACTTCTCAGGATGAAATTTAATGTTGCCATTCATCACATTATCCAAGGCAGGCTTTGAAATTTCCTTCATGGATACAAACCATTGAAGTGAAAGTTTTGGCTCTATCACTGCATTGGTTCGCTCAGAAAATCCCACTTTATTAAGGTGATCTTCTGTTTTGACCAAATAACCTTTTTCTTCTAATTCTTTTTCTATAAGCTTCCGTACTTCAAAACGGTCTTTACCTTCAAAGTGCGCACCGTGAGCATTTAGAGTACCGTTCTCATTGAATACATCAATAGTCTCTAAATTGAATTTTTTGCCAATTTCGTAATCGTTAATATCATGGGCAGGTGTAATTTTCAAACATCCCGTTCCAAATGCAGGATCTACATATTCATCGGCAACAACTTTAACTTCTCGGTTGGCAATCGGTACAATAACAGATTTACCAATGAGATGTTTGTAACGGTCATCATTAGGATTCACACAAACTGCGGTATCCCCCAATATTGTTTCTGGCCGAGTAGTTGCGATTGTAATCCATTCATCTACAGAATCAACTACTTTATATCGAACAAAAAATAATCGTGAGTTTAATTCTTTATAGATTACCTCTTCATCTGAAACAGCGGTTAGAGCTTCGGGATCCCAATTCACCATGCGAACGCCTCTGTAAATTTTACCTTTATTAAAAAGATCAATAAATACGGAGACAACAGAATTTGAGTATTCTTCATCCATCGTAAAATGTGTTCTATTCCAATCACACGATGCGCCAAGCTTCTTCAGTTGATCTAAAATAATTCCTCCGTGTTTATCCTTCCACTCAAACGCATGTTTTAAAAACTCATCTCTTGACAAATCTGATTTCGAAATTCCTTCTGACTTGAGTTTTTGAACAACCTTGGCTTCTGTAGCAATGGAAGCATGATCAGTGCCAGGTACCCAACACGCATTTTTTCCGAGCATGCGCGCTCTTCGAACCAAAACATCTTGAATGGTGTTATTTAACATGTGTCCCATATGAAGAACACCCGTTACATTTGGGGGCGGAATAACAATGGTATAGGGCTCTCTGTTATCAGGAGTAGAATTAAAATATCCTTTATTCATCCAATAAGGATACCACTTGCTTTCTGCTTTTGACGGCTCGTATGTTTTAGGAATTTCCATAAGGCAATTTTGACATGCAAAGATAGGTATTTCCTCTCGCTAAATTGCCAAAAAACGAAAGTAAAAAACGAATTGAAAATTCGCCAAATTATTGTCCTTGTTCTTTAACTTTCCCTTTGATGGTAAGAACAACAGGCTGGGCAAGATCTGAATTAACCGTAATTGTTTTTGTGAACTCACCTACTCTTTTGGTATCGTAGGAAACGACAATTTTAGATTTTTTACCCGGTTTGATTGGCTCAGTTGGTTTTTCAGCTGCAGTGCAACCACAACTCGTGCTTACATTTTGAATTGTGATTGGTTTTTTTCCTTTATTCTTGAATTCAAATACAAATTGCTCCGGTGAATCATAAGGAATTTCATTTCGAATAATTTCTAGCGTTTTGAACTTCAATATTGGTTTTTCTGGTTTGGTAGAATTTTCCTGTGCACTAACATTAAAAGCCAAAAAAAGAAAAAGGATTGAAAGAGTTTTCATGGTCTGCTGATTTTAATTTTTTAGAATACAAGTTTAAGCATATTGTTCAGACATCAGAACAGAATAACATTTTTTTAACTTTATTCACCCGAAATTACATCGCGAATCAAGGGATAAGTATCTGAAATTGGGAGGTCTAGCTTGTGTAATAAAAACCACTTCACTTTTGAAATCCCTTCGGATTTCTGAGGTTTGCCTTTTAAATCGCCCAAATAATTCATTTTATACCAAGTAGTTTTCTTAAGTGCCGACTTGTCATAAGCAAAATAGGCGTGATAAGTCACCTTGATCTTATGTTCAATCGAAAAAATCCCCGGGAGACCAGTTTCTTCTTTTACCTCGCGCAAAGCTGCATGTGATTTCTTTTCTTTGCGTTCAATTTTGCCTTTTGGCAGATCCCATTTTCCATTTCTATAAATCCACAACATTTTGTTTTGATAATTCACCAATCCACCAGCTGCTTTGACATATTTAAAGTCTCGAAAAAACTTTTTCAATGACTTTTTCGGATTTTCACTAACAATTTGATAACTATTAGCAGAGAACAATGAAATTAGTTGTTGGTAATTTGCAATTGGATCAGATAAATCGAAAATCGGAATACCTTCCAATTTAGCAGAAGTGAAAATTAGAATATTGTTATCAACGAAAACTTTATAATTTTGCGACATGATTGACAACAAAGATAATGCTTTAAAAATCGCAGAAGTCCTTCTTAAAGTAAAAGCAGTAAAACTTCAACCCAATCAACCTTTTACTTGGGCATCAGGCTGGAAATCTCCAATCTATTGTGACAATAGGGTAACACTAAGTTATCCAAAAGAAAGAACTCATATCAGACAAGCTTTTGTAGAAGCAATTCTTAATAGATTTGGAAAACCAGATGTAATTGCGGGTGTTGCAACGGGAGGAATACCTCAAGGCGCACTTGTTGCTCAGGAACTTGGCCTACCCTTTATTTACATTAGAAGTGCCGCTAAAGGTCATGGTCTTGGAAATATGGTAGAGGGGCATTACGAAAAAGGGCAGCGTGTGGTGTTAATTGAAGACTTAATCTCTACGGGAGGAAGTAGTTTGAAAGCCGTAGATGCTTTGCGAGAAGCTGAATTAGACGTTAAAGGGTTGGTCGCCATTTTTAGTTATGGTTTTAAAGAAGCGGCGGATAATTTCAAACGCTCCGAGTGCCCTTTTATTACGCTAACGGATTATGCCATCTTGATTGAGCAGGCCCTGAATTCTAATTTCATTGCAAAGGCAGATCTAACCTTGCTTCAGAGTTGGAGGGAAAATCCATCCGTTTGGAAGCAAGAACAATAAAACAAGAAATATGGAATTAATAGGCAATAAGGTAACAATTAAAGCAACGAAGGAAGCGATTAAGGAATTTCTAATTGTACCCTCAAATATTTGGCACCTATTACCACAAGATAAAGTGAGCGATTTTAAGGCAGATGAAAACGGTTGTTCATTTAAAGTACAAGGAGGAATTACAATATCACTACTTAATAATGGGACAACTGATACTACCTTATTGCTTAAATCTGGTGAAAAAACTCCTTTTCCATTTGAACTTACTATTCACCTTGACGAGAATGATGATTCAACACAAGGATATATTGTTTTTAATGGAGAGGTAAATATGTTTCTGAAAATGATGGTTGAAAAGCCTCTGTCTGCACTGTTCAATTACATGTCGGAAAAACTTAAAGGTCAATTCGATAAGTAATTTCTTTTATCCCATACAGGATTACTTCTCCTCCCCTTTTCATGTTTAACGACCCATCGGTATTCACTCCCACTATTACACCCTCGAAAATCCCATTGGCGTCTTCATAAAAAGCTGCTTGGCTTTTATTAAAAAGAGATTTTTCGTATTCATCCTTTAACAAATGAAAATCCAGCCCAATGAAATCATTCATTTTAGCCACTAATTTATTCTTTAAGTCATAAATACTGAAGGTTGTTTTTCTTTCTATCTTCATGCTGGTTGCGAATGGCAGTTCAAAATTGAGTTGATTGACATTTAGACCGATACCAATAATACTGGACGAAACTCGTTGACCGATCAGTTGATTTTCAATTAAAATCCCGGCAATTTTATTTTTTCCAACGAGAATATCATTTGGCCACTTAACAGTAGCATGAATCTCAAAATCGGTCAACAAAGAGACAATGGCTAGACTCGTGCACCAGTTCAATTTAATTTGTTCTACAACTGACAGGTTGTCTGGCATATAAACCAAACTCAATATTAGGTTTTCTCCTTTATTTGCAGTCCACGTATTCCCCCTTTGCCCTTTTCCTTTCGATTGATAGTCTGCCATAATTACCGCTCCATTTTGACATAATTGGTCAGATATTAATGTGGCAGCAA
Source organism: uncultured Lishizhenia sp. (assembly GCA_964562965.1). Taxonomy (GTDB): domain Bacteria; phylum Bacteroidota; class Bacteroidia; order Flavobacteriales_D; family Crocinitomicaceae; genus UBA952. Next base: position 917 of record CAZLVX010000095.1, on the reverse strand, counting down.
AATTGTTGGTGGAGTCTACCTCGCTTAAATTGAATTCTTGACTTCCAAAAATACCTTTCATTGGTTCTAACTGTGGAATTGTATAGTCCAAAATTAAAATTTATCGCGTAGATTTGTAGTATATAAAATTGAAATGCCAAGAGCAAAAAAAATTAGTGAGTCAGAACTATTGTGTAGAGCAATTGTCGAGGGGATGCAGGAAAACAAAGCAAAAGAAATTGTTGTGTTGGATTTAAGACATTTATCAAGTTCCGTTTGTGATTTCTTTGTAGTTTGTAGTGGAGAGTCTAGCACTCAAGTAGATGGTATTAGCAATGCCGTTACTCGCTTCACCAGAAAAACTTTAAAAGAAAAACCTTGGCATATTGAAGGAAAAACCAATAGCGAGTGGATTCTTTTGGATTACATTTCTGTTGTTGCACACATCTTCTACAAGGATGCGCGTCATTTTTATCAAATTGAAGATTTGTGGTCAGATGCCAAAAGAGAGGATATTCCAAATATAGATTAAACAAACATTTATGTCAGACGAGAAAAAAAAACGTTCATTTTCCATTTATTGGATATACGCCCTACTAGGGGTAGGATTAATAGCCTTTCAATTGTATTATAATTCAAGTAGTACCGTTGTCATCAAAAACAAACAATCTCTTTACACGCTATTAGAACAAAAAGGCATTGAAAAGATTACAATAATTAACAAAGAAAAAGCTGAATTTGAATTAAACGAGACCGGTGAGAAATACCTCAAAGGAAAAGATGGGGAATTCAAAGAAATGGCTCAAAGCATTGAAAAAAATGGAGCAGACAAGAATGTCGTCTTTGAATTAGAAGATATAGGTAGTTATGACAACTTTGAAAACGAGCTGAAAGAAAAGCAATTTTCAAACTATGAGAATAAAAAGGAAACAAATTAT
>CAZLVX010000094.1:0-8200 GCA_964562965.1 uncultured Lishizhenia sp. | reverse complement strand
AAGTTGTGCGAATAGCGAAAGCTAAAAAGGTAAAACGGATGGATTGGCAGGTATTGGAATGGAATGAGCCTGGTCTACAGTTTTATAAAAAGGAAAATGCTACTCTTGATTCAGAATGGGTCAATGGAAGATTATTTTTCGAAGAATGAAACGAAGTTTATTCCTTGTCATTTGTTTTTTTCAAGGGTACTTTTTAGCTCAAGTTCCTCCGCTAAGCACGCGTGGTAGTCATCTGATAGATGCCAATGAATCGGTTTTTTCGATGCGCGGAGTAAATTGGTGGGGAGCAAACGGAAGTCAATATCCATATAGTGAATTTCACAGCAAGGGAATTAATACCCACGCAATGCCATTTGGAATTCATCTACAGCACATCGATACAATCGTGGCAGCTATAAAATCTGCAGGATTCAACACATTACGGCTACCATTTTCAAATCAGACTCTGCATGACACCACACGAGCAAAGAAAGAGTGGGTTGGGCCAAATACCTTTTTATTGAATAAAACGCCTTTAGAGGTTTTAGATGAGGTTATTACACGTCTTTCTGATGCTGGAATTTGTGTGCTATTGAATAATCATTCGACCACAACACATTGGTGTTGCAACTTCGATTATAATGGGCTATGGTTTGGAAAAAATAAATATTATGATCAAACAACGAAACAATGGATCAACGACTGGAAATTTTTAGCCAACCGTTACAAATCTAATCTCTGGGTAATCGGGGCGGATTTGCGAAATGAGGTTCGTCCGCAACGAACGCCCTATTTTTTACCTAAAAATGCCAATTGGGGAAGAAAGAATAAAAAAGATTGGCACCGTGCTGCCACCCAAGCTGGCGATGCCATTCATGCGTTAAATCCAAATTGGCTTATTGTTGTCGAAGGTATTAATGCCCGTGTAAATCCATTTATGCAATTGAGTTTTCCTCATTTAAAATCGGTGCGCAAGAAGCCTGTTATCTTAAAAATTCCAAATAAATTGGTGTATGAGGTACATAATTACAGCTTTTCATGGACTAAGGCCAACATTCTTAGAATGAAGAAGAGTACAACTTACAACGATTTATCTACAGAACAACGAATGAAGTACTATGAACAAAATTGGGGGTATATCACGAAAATGGAAGGTAGCGCAACTCCTGTTATCGTCGGTGAATTCGGTTGTAGTGTAAATGATAAACATGCAGAAGAATGGTTAAGGGATTTAACGTTATACATGTCACAGAATTCGATCGGAAGTTGCTGGTGGACATTAGAAGAGGAAATTGCGGAACCAAGTAGCTATGGAATTTTGAACGATACGTTGAATGAAATCAATGTTTTTAAAGATTGGAGAGGAACACATTTGCAGAAATATTGGAAACCGTAGCACAATTCTAAAAATAAAAAAATCACTAATGTGATGGTACCATGACAGATTTAGTAACGCCTTTAATGAATAATGAAGAATGGGCTTATCGTCAGTTTGTCAAGGAATATGGAAAACGAATTTATAATATTTGCTTTTACATTTTACACGATCGTTCAGAAGCCGAAGACACAACACAAGAAGTTTTTATTTCCGTTTTTCAATCCATTCATTCATTTCGAGGTGATGCTCATTTTTCGACATGGGTTCATCGATTAACATTAAATAAATGCAATGAAAAACTAAGGTTTAAGAACCGAAAAAAAAGAAAGGGAGCTATGGTCTTAATTGAAAATCAAGTTGATTTAGCAAGCCAAGAAATAAGTCCCGAAGGTCTGTTAATTAAGAATGAAGAAATCGCCTTACTTTTTGATGCTATTCGTGGTCTTTCAGAAAATCAACATATTGCCTACACCTTGCATAATATGCAAGAAATGTCTTACGTGGAAATTGCAGAAAATATGAATTTATCAGTTTCGGCTGTGGAGTCTTTAATTTTTAGAGCGAAACAAAATTTGAGGAAAATATTACAGGAAAAACTACATGCCGGTGATGGAAATTTGAAGGAAAACACAAGAAAAATTTAGAACAAGCAACAAACCAACAACGATGAATAAAATTGATGAAATACTAAATAAAAAATTTGAAGATAGATTCGAAGTTTCAAAAGAATTGCAAGATAAATTATTTCGTATTCCAAGCTTATACGCAAAGAAATCAGACAATTGGAGGTATTGGCTTGTGGCTGCATCCGTTTTACTTCTAATGAGCTTCCATCTTTTACGTTTTGATAAAAAAGAGCAACAAAAAGAAGATGAAATTGTAGAGATATATAATCAAAAGTGGAATAATCAATTGTAAACATGAAAACTAGTATTTTATTGAGTTTATTGACAGGTGTGTTATTACTTAATGGAGTTTCTATCTTCTTTTGGCAAAGAGATTCAAGGAGTGAGCATCAGCATAAAAGGCCACCTAAAATAACAGATGTACTGAACTTTTCGGGAGATAAAGAAAAAATGGTAGATAAGTTAGAAAATGAACACTTTCAGCAAAAAGATGATCTCATTGTCAAACAAAAGAGCTTAAGAAAAGAATTGTTTTTGGCTGAAAATACTCCAAATCGAAAAGATTCATTGATTCAATTAATTGGGACAAATCAAAAAGCCATCGAAAGCATGACACTTTCCTATTTTACTTCTATTAGAAAGTTATGTTCTGAAAATCAGCAAGAGGAATTAAATAAGCTTATTGAAAAAATGATACAAGGTCCACCACACCACCATCGAAAAAAATAATATGAGATTACTTTTTATTATTTTTCTGATTAGTACAACTTTGGTTCATGCACAACTCGCTTTTGAATTTAGATGGGGTATGCAAAAAATAATTCCAGGAAAATCATACTACTACAAGGGCGATACTATAAAATTTGAAGAATTGAAGGCGTATTTATCGGATATTTATTTAACCCAAAATAAGGAGCTTACTAAAATTGCAGATGTATGGCTTGTAGATTTTGAGGACTCTACCAATGTGCTTTTTAATGAGAAAATTCAAAATAAAGAACCAGCATCGTTGTCATTTAATTTCGGACTTGATAGTATTTACCATGTAAATATGGAATACGCGGGAGAATTGGATCCTGTTCACGGAATGTATTGGGCATGGAATACTGGATATATTAATTTTAAGATGGTAGCTCGCTGTTCGGCAGTGAAATCAAAAAATGGCTTATTGGATTATCATTTAGGTGGATACCTAAAACCACATCAAACCGATCGGCGCTTGGAATTTAACAATTGCGGATCAATACTATTCTTGGATTTATTACCTTTGTTTGAAAAGGGAATCATACAGCCTGAACTATTACCTTCTGTGGTATTACCAGGAAAAGAGGCCAATAGGTTAATGAAGTCCTTGAGTAGCGAAATCGCTTATGATTGAGAAGTTCTTAGTGTCTTTTTTTTTGAGTCTGCTGGTTTGGAGATCTGTAGATGAGACCTCTCCTTTTTACATCCCAACGGGATGGCCTGAACCTAGTTATTATTTTGAAGGAAATCCAATGACAAGGGACAAGTTTGAATTGGGAAGAAGTCTTTTTTATGATCCTATTCTTTCCCGCGACAGCACCATTTCATGTGCGTCCTGCCATATACAATTTTCGGGTTTCACCCATGTAGATCATCCTCAAGCACATGGAATCGATGGCTTAATAGGCACTAGAAATTCTCCGGTATTAATAAATTTAGCTTGGTTAGATCAATTCAATTGGGACGGAGGTGTTGCCAATTTAAATGGACATACAATTAATCCAATTACGCATCCAAAGGAAATGGATAATTCCATGGAGAACGTTTTGAAAAAGCTTAATAATTCATCTTTTTACAAAAGGAGATTTCAGGAAGTTTGGGGAGACACTGTAATTTACACACCATACTTATTAAAGAGCATTGCAGCATTTACCGTGTCATTGGTTTCGGCAAATTCAAAATACGATCGCGTTAAACAAGGAAAAGAACAATTTTCAGAACAAGAAGCAAAAGGATATAAACTATTTCAGCAATTCTGTAACAGTTGTCACACCGAACCACTATTTACTTCTGGATCGTTAAAAAGAAATGGATTATCTTATGACACGGAACTTAATGATTCAGGACATAAAATGATATCCGGAAGAAAAAAAGATTCCTTGCTTTTTAAGGTGCCAACATTGCGAAATATTGAATTTAGTTATCCATATATGCATGACGGCAGATTGAAAAAATTAAAGGAAGTCATACAACATTATAGCGCAATTCCAACAAGTAAAAATAAGGTAAGTAAGGAGCTCAAGGTTATAAAAAAACCGTTTACTGATGAAGAACAGAAAGATATAATCGCCTTTCTAAAATCCCTTTCTGATAAGTCATTTTTATATAACAAGGACTTTATGTTTCCAAAAAATGAGCGTTAGAGCAAGTTTTAAATAAAAACGTCGACAAACGAATACCTAAAATTATTTATATGAAGAAGATTATTATGTTCATTGGGTCATTCATTAACCTAGTGTCATTCGCTCAACTTAACCCAGCTATCACTCATTGGCTGCAAAACACAACCCAAACAGGATCTTATTATACCACAGGAAATTCAACGCCTATAGGAAATAATATATTAGTAAACTGTCAGGCTGTACAGTATTCGACAAATTGGGTTTATGTCACCACAACAGGTGTTCCGGCATATGTAACTGGACCATTCCAAGATGGAAATCCGTCTCAAGCTCAAAATCAAAATGCGATATTTAAAATCCCTTTGAATCCGACTCAGAATACAGGAAATCTTACAGCCACAACTGGTGGTAATATTGGTATTTTTATAAATGGCGTTGCGTTATTTGATTACCGAGATGGAGTAGCTTGGAGTACCAATACAAATGCACTTTGCGGAGGACCAGGAAACCCTCCTTGTTCTGGCGCAACTTATTGGAATAGAGATGCCGTGCCAGCTGAAAAACCGGGGTTTGACTGCTCAAAAGGGCATCCAGCAATGGGAAATTACCATCACCATCAAAACCCAAGTGCTTATAAACTTGATTTAAATGTAATCAGTACGATTTGTGATTTATACGATGCCGATGGTTTATATGCTATTGACTCAACTGTTCATTCTCCTCTTATCGGCTATGCATACGATGGGTTTCCAATTTATGGTGCATATGGTTTCAAAAATGCAGATGGTTCAGGAGGAATAACAAGAATAAAATCTGGTTATCAATTAAGGGCAATATCATCAAGAACTGTTTGGGCAGATGGTACAGATGTACCAGATGGACCAGCAGTAAATACGACTTATCCTTTGGGTTATTTTAGAGAAGATTATGAGTTTATTTCACATGCAGGACAAGCAGATTATTTGGATGAACACAATGGTCGTTTTTGTGTAACGCCAGAATATCCGAATGGAATCTATTGCTATTTTGCAACTGTTGATGCTGACTGGAATTCAGCCTATCCTTATGTGGTTGGCCCTTATTTTTACGGAAATAAAACTGCTGCAAAAGTTACAACGATAGGAGAAACTGTTACTACTTACACCTCAACAGCCGGAATTAAAGAATCAGAAATATCTGTAAATGTGTTTCCTAATCCAGTGAACGATTTATTGATTGTTCAATTAAACGGTTTGAATACTTCAGAAATTCATGTAGAACTTCTTGATTTGAATGGGCGATTAATTTCTAATCAAACAATTCATCAAGGTAGTACAATAGGATACATTGATGTGTCTACAGTTTATGCGGGTAAATATTTATTGAAACTTAATAATCAATATTTTACAAAAACGGTCTCTGTAGAAGTTGTGAATTAACTGTAAAAAAACAATATTCGATGAAATGTCAAAAATAATAACTCAATTCCTCTGAATATTCATTATTGCGTTTCCATTATAAAAACCTGCGTTATCTTGGTATAAGAAATAAGGAGAGACGCAGGTTACTTCTTATGTGTGCGAGGATGCTGTGCTGCTTGGAGAGGCAGTTTTCATTTTCTAGTTTGATAAGAGTTTAATAGTTTTTGGTCATTCTCATAAGTATACATAAGAAGTTCCTGTACCTTAATTAAAACGTACCACCTAGACAATTTAGTCTACTAGTTTGAATAAGAAAGAGCTTTCGTTACCACCCGAAAGCTTTTTTTATTTTAAATCGAATAAATCGTTTATACCTAATTGACGTGAAGAATTGAATCCTTCTGCGTATTTAACCCCAATAGATCTTCCAAATCCGAGCATTCTTCCTTTTAAAAAATCGAAAAACTCTTCTCCAGAGATGGGTGTTGCGGGTTCTTCCGAATTTGGGTTATAAAATTGGGAGCCAAAACATTTGATCAGCTCAATTTTTTCCTCCATAAAAGAAGTGACATCTAGAACCACATCTGGTTTAATATATTGATCTTGAATGTAATGAAGAACAATACCTGGTCTATGAATATCTTGGGACTGAGCATCTTCATAGGTTTCAATTTTTCTTAAACCGGATAAAAAGGCAGCCTCTGCTACCAATTGACCTGCTCGCGCATGGTCTGGATGACGGTCTGAAATACTATTTGCGAGGATAATAGTTGGTTTATATTTTCTAATTATTTGAATCAATGTCATTTTATTGGATTCATTGATTTCAAAAAAACCATCCTTCATTCCTACATTTTCTCGAATGGCTAGTCCAATTTTTTTTGATGCCTTTTCGGATTCCTCACTTCGGATATCAACAGAACCTCGTGTCCCAAGTTCTCCTCGTGTTAAGTCAACTATCCCAATTTTTTTCCCTTCCTTAGCATATTTAAGAAGTGTAGCACCCGCAGAAATTTCAACATCGTCGGGATGAGCAGCAAACGCAAGTATGTCGAGCTTCATTTATACATTAGCATAGGATTCAACACTTGGACAGGAACAAATTAAATTCCTATCGCCGAAGGCGTTATCCACACGTCTTACGGGAACCCAATATTTTACATCTTTAAGGTAAGAGAGTGGGTAAGCCGCCTCTTGCGGAGAATACGGATAATTCCAATTTTTATTGATGATGCAATCCGCATTATGGGGTGCATTTTTCAATAAGTTATTTTCTTTGTCTGCATGTCCATTTTCAATTTCGCGAATTTCTTCACGAATTTTAATCATGGCTTGAATAAAGCGATCCAATTCATCTTTATCTTCTGATTCTGTTGGCTCTATCATAAGCGTTCCAGCTACCGGGAATGATACCGTTGGCGCATGGAATCCGAAGTCAATAAGCCGTTTGGCAATATCAGCTACTTCAACATCAGCGGTGCGCTTAAAGTCTCTACAATCCAAAATCATTTCATGGGCAACTGTTCCATTTTTTCCGCTGTACAGGGTATCGTAATGCGATTTTAGTGAACTCGCTATGTAGTTTGCATTTAGAATGGCTAATTCCGTAGATTCACGAAGTCCATCTGCCCCCAACATTTTGATATATCCATAGGAAATCAGTAGTATTAAGGCACTACCATACGGTGCGGAAGAAACGGCATGGATGGCCTCCTCACCTCCAGTTTTAACCATTGGATTTCCAGGCAAGAATGGAACAAGATGTGCAGCTACACCAATTGGGCCCATTCCAGGACCTCCTCCGCCGTGAGGAATTGCAAAAGTTTTGTGTAAGTTCAAGTGACAAACATCAGCGCCGATATTTCCAGGATTAGTTAAACCGACCTGAGCATTCATGTTTGCCCCGTCCATGTATACTTGACCTCCATTTTCATGAATAATACCTGTTATTTCTTGAATTCCTTCTTCATAAACACCGTGCGTGGAAGGGTAGGTTACCATTAAACCAGCAAGGTTATCTTTAAGCTCTATCGCTACTTTTCTCAATTCTTCAATGTCAATGTTTCCATTTTCATCACAACCTGTTACAACCACTTCAAAGCCTGCCATTACTGCAGATGCAGGATTTGTACCGTGAGCAGACGAAGGAATTATCATTTTTGTTCGGTGGTGATCACCTCTTGACGCATGAAATGCCTTTATCACCATTAAACCAGCATATTCACCTTGCGCTCCGGAATTAGGCTGCAAAGAAACTCCTGCAAATCCGGTACATTCAGCTAAATCTTTTTCCAATTGTGCAAACATTTCATGGTATCCCATAGCCTGATCCAAAGGTGCAAATGGATGCATGTTGGCAAATTGTGGATTGGTAATTGGAATTAATTCGCTTGCTGCATTCAATTTCATGGTACATGAACCTAGAGGTATCATGGAATGAACAAGAGAAAG
>CAZLVX010000093.1:4621-8200 GCA_964562965.1 uncultured Lishizhenia sp. | reverse complement strand
TCACAGATGGATCCTGCGTCATTTGATACATGGTGCCCAAGAAATTTGTTTTGGTACGTTTTTCCATTTGTTCAAGCGGAACTGGTGTATATCCCGCACCTTTACAAAAGGCAACATAGGCATAATATGCACCGATTGGTTTCCAGTGATGATCCGTTCCAAAATACAACTGCTCACCTGCGTGGTTATTTAATTCTGTAAACACATCACAAAAAATAGCACCATTCGTAAGGTTGTTGCGTATAGCCTCTAAAGAGCGCTTATTTTGGCCATTATATTGACTGTATTCCGCTGCGGGGATAAAGGCCGACGATAGTGGTGGCACAGCTGTTAGTACACGTACTTCACCCGACAATTGCGCGGCGTAGTCAGAAACCATTCGTGCGAAATTTGCTGCCAATTTTGGACTACCTCCACTTCTTGGGTAAACACGACCATTTAAAATCAACAAGCCATTGGAATAACTTTCGTCATATTCATCCAAGTATTCAATAGGATTGCCTTGGTCATCAAATTTAGGTTGTTCTCCTTTCTTAGGTTTGATGTAAACTATTTTCTCTTGATTTTCAACTTCAATTCCACGTAGTTTTCTTAGTTCAACAGACCACTGCATGAAGGTTTCTCGATGGGGAAAATTGTCGTTTACAAATAAATCGAAAGTTTTTGCCCAGTCCCCATTCAGGTAATTTTCAAACGTAAAGGGCTGCAATTCCGTTAACTCTCTTTTCTCTTCTGTTAAATAGGCTTTTCCATTGTGAAATTCAATATCAGAACGATTATCCCCAATAATGAAGTACATAACGACCATCGAAGAGATAGAAGCAAAAAACACGATGCTATTTATTAAATTCATCATCAGAACCGGAAATAGATAAATGGATTATGAGTGGCATTTACCAATAAGGTTGTGGCAATTGCGAGTAAAGCGAAATTTACCGCAGGTTGTGCAAAGTAGTAAACGCGTTCAACCTTTAGTCTAAAACGATTTTCATCTGTGAAAATTTCATCCCATGGAATGCATAACAGAATGACCAAAATAAAGAAATACAGGTGCATCATTAAATCACCATAGAAAGCGGGATTCACAGCGTTAGGCGAACTAAACAAATTGCCGATAAATCCAAAAAGCGGACTCCAATCACTCTCGTATTTAAAATCTGAATTTTCGAAGTGTGGATTGTTCAAATATAAAGTGTCGAAATAGAAAAGTGCCCGAGAAAAGACAATCAAAATAAGCGTGTACGCATGACGAATGATGCGAGGGGTTTTCTTTAGCACGTCCTCTAACAACTTTTCAATCACCATAAAACATCCGAAATATAAACCCCAAAGAACAAAGTTCCAAGATGCTCCGTGCCAAAATCCGGTGAGTAGCCATACAATTACAACATTCCGATATCGATTTTTTCTTCCGCCGCCTAGTGGGAAATAGACATAATCACGAAGAAAAGTCCCCAATGAAATATGCCATCTTCGGTAAAAATCCCCAACGGATTGCGCCGCATACGGATGCTTGAAGTTCTCATCGTATTTAAATCCGAACATTCTTCCCAACCCAATTGCCATGTCAGAATACCCGGAGAAATCAAAATAAATTTGCACTGAAAACATCACAATACCAAACCAGGCCTCATAACTCGACAAGTCAAAATTACCATCCCCGTGATAGGTGTAAATCATATATTTATCAACCAATTCGGAAGCAATATTGGCAACAACTACTTTTTTAAATAATCCAAAGCAAAAACGACCGACACCACTACTGATCAATGCCCAATCTACTTTTCTATTTTCTATTTGTTCGGCAATGGTCACATAGCGAACTATAGGCCCTGCCACCAATTGGTGGAATAGACTCACGAACATAAGGAAATTCAGAGGATTTCGTTGCGCTTTCACATCTCCACGGTATACATCCACAACATAGGAGATGGTTTGAAAGGTGTAAAACGAAATACCGATGGGTAATGTATTTGTCGGCTTCTCGAAAGGAGTTTCCATTGAAGTACTGAACCATTCATTGAAATTCTTTAACATCCAATCGATATTTTCCCATATGAAACCACCATATTTATAGGCAAATAGAATTCCTAAATTTCCAACTATGGATAAAATCAAGAACAATTTGGCCTTCCAAGTTCCGTGAAATCGCTCCACTAAGATTCCGTTGAAATAATCGTAAAACGAACTTATGAGGAGAAGAATTATCCACATTGGTTCGCCCCAAGCATAAAAAATCAAGGAGAAAACAGTGAGCGCGATATTTCTGTATAAAGTATTCCTGCTGAGGTAATGAAACAACAAACTCAGCGGAAGAAACACATAAATAAAGGTCAAACTTGAAAAAACCATTTCTACACTTGTGTGTTTTCGATTAACAAACGAGCGAATTTAAGCAGTAATTTTAACTATTCATACAAACACACTAAAATGTATCAAAACGCACTTGTTAATGAAACTTCCCTTTATCTTAAGCAACACGCACACAATCCTGTTGAATGGCACGCTTGGTCTCCACAAGTTTTCGAGGAAGCAGAAAAAGATAACAAACTCGTTTTGGTAAGTATCGGTTATTCTGCGTGCCACTGGTGCCATGTAATGGAAAAGGAGTGTTTTGAAGACGAAGAAGTAGCCAAATTAATGAATGCGCATTTTATTTGTGTTAAAGTTGACCGTGAAGAGCGACCGGATGTAGACATGGTATACATGACGGCTGTTCAATTAATGACACAACGCGGAGGATGGCCTTTGAATTGTTTCACACTTCCGGATGGGAAACCGATATATGGTGGCACCTACTTCCCGAAAGATCAATGGATGCACGTGCTTAAGTCATTAGTTCATACATTTCAAACTGAACCCGAACGAGTAAAAGAATATGCCGAAAACCTAACAGATGGTATCACACAAAGTGAACTGATAAATCGACCCCAAGAATTAGTAACTAAGGAAGAAGAAAAACTACATGAACTTGTGGTAAGATGGGCAAGAAGTTGGGACATGATTGAAGGAGGAACCACAAAAGCACCTAAATTTCCTTTACCATCCAACTATTTGTTTTTATTGCGTTACGGTTACCATTTTGACCATGCAAAGACGAATAGGTTTGTGCACCTTACCCTTCAGAAAATAGTGCGAGGAGGAATTTATGATCAACTTGGAGGAGGTTTTGCGCGCTACTCCGTAGATATGTTATGGAAAATTCCACATTTTGAAAAAATGCTCTACGACAATGCACAGCTTTTAGAATTATATGCGGAGGCCTATGTCTTAAGTAGAAATGAAGAATATGCCAGAAGCTTAAAACAAACGGTTTCTTGGTTATCTCGAGAAATGCTAGGAGAGCACGGTGCGTTTTACAGCGCGATAGATGCCGATTCGGAAGGAGAAGAGGGGAAATTTTATTGTTGGTCCAAAGAGGAACTTGGTTTTCTCAGTAAAGCACAACAAGCCTTGGTGAATGATTATTTCTCTGTCAATTCCGCAGGATACTGGGAGGAAGAAAAATATGTTTTACTTAGAAGAGAATCTGATGAAGCCATTGCACGAAAGCATGATTACGAACTTCCCGAATTTTAC
>CAZLVX010000093.1:3404-4521 GCA_964562965.1 uncultured Lishizhenia sp. | reverse complement strand
TTTCAACACAAAGAGAGTAAAATGTGTTACTTTTCAGCTGATGACGATACCTTGATTACCCGAAAAATGGAAATTCACGACAATGTTATTCCATCTACGAATGCAGTTATGGCCATGAATTTTCTCAGGTTAGGGACTTATTTCAAGAAGTCAGATTGGTTGTATTACAGTGAACAAATGGTCTCTAACGTATACGAAGGTATGGAGCAATACGGTTCAGGGTATTCACATTGGGCAAATGTCTTATTGCTTCAACTTAAGGGCATCAAGGAAGTACATGTTAACGATGCGACATTATCTAGGGCAGAAATCGTTTCGACGTGTACTTGGGGAGAATTAATTGCCTACCACCGAGAAATTCCGATGTCGGAGCTTTATTCGTCAAAAGGTTTGTATGTCTGCGGAAACGGGACATGTTCGCCTAATATCGAATCAATACCAGCCCTTAAAAAAGCACTTTTCTAAGATTTTACCTTACACGTTTTAATACCAAAAGGCACATACAAAGGACAGAAACTTACCGTTGAAGTTAGCACAAATACACCGGCTAAAATTAAGCTTACTATCCCTAGTGTTCCTGAAATTACGCCTCCAAGGTTTAGTCCGATTAGGACGCCAGCCAATAATATGCGTAAAAGTTTATCTAAATTCCCCATGTTTTTCATCGCGCTTTTTTAAGTAAAGGTAAAGGATTGGGAAAATGTGGACGTAACTTTAGTTACAAGGAATTACACACGACAACTTTTAAAGAAAATGGTTGTTCATTTTTAACGCCCTGTAGGAAATATACACCATCCGGAACTACGTTTAGTTGGAAAGAATCTGTCGTTTTCATAAAGTTAACGCTTTGTCCATCAACTGATAATACTTTAGTAAGTTGCGTACTTTCTGACCAATAAGTCCATTGATCTGATTGAATAGGGTTTTGAGGTAATGAAATATTCAACGGTTCGATACCAGAAATACATGCAGGAGCTTCACCAGGTTCGTTGGTCAAGGTTCCGTTTTCCACCCACCAATGTTCCCAACTTCCTCCTGTTCCAAGTTGCCAATTCGAAAGGTCGAAAGTAGAGGTTCCCAGCATAGTTCCATTAGCCTTAAAAACCTTCAAGGCTTG
>CAZLVX010000093.1:0-3304 GCA_964562965.1 uncultured Lishizhenia sp. | reverse complement strand
TCTGTTATCACTTTGGATAAAAATGGTAAATTTATAAACGGTTCATTTGAAACGGTGACCAAAGAGTTAAAGGGATTGTTGAGCGCCACATTACTTGTAACTGTTCCGTTTTCAGCCGTAAAATAATGACCACCAAGAATTGCCATTCCAGCGCTAGTTCCTCCAATAACACAACCACGATTTATTGCGTCATTAAGTGCTGCATTTACTCCTGTATTTCTCCAATAACTAATGTAGTCCCATTGGTCACCACCAGCAAACCAAACTGCTTCTGCTTTACTTATTTTAGCTATGATAGCGGCATCATTTCCAGAAGATTGATTTAAACACACTATGGTTTCAACAGAGTTAACAGGCACACCCAATTGAGAATAGAAATAAGCGTTATAACCGTCAGAACCACTTGCTCTTAGTACTAATACATCACCACCATTCGCTTGACCTAAGAACCATTTCATCGCATTATCATGTTCGGAGGCCCCTCCCATCAGACAAATACCACCTTTAGGTGTTACAAGAGTATCCTGGGAATTTCCGGTGAAATATGAAGTAAAATTTTGACTATAACCTGAAGTTAGAACAATAGTTAAGACGAGAAGAAATAAGACATGCTTCATTTTAGTAAACTTTTTCCGTTCATTTCAACTGGCTGTTGAATTCCCATACGGTCCAAAATTGTAGGCGCAACGTCAGCTAATTTCCCTGAGTTTAGCGAAATAGAGGCATCTTTGGTTACCAAAACCGCTGGTACGGGATTCATGCTATGGGCGGTGTTGGGGCTACCGTCTGCATTAAGTGCGTAATCTGCATTTCCATGATCGGCGATAATGAGAAACTCATATCCTAGTTCTTGTCCTGTTTCAACGACTTCTTTTAGACATGAGTCAACGGTTTCCACGGCTTTCACAATGGCTTGATAGACACCTGTATGACCCACCATGTCTGGATTAGCAAAATTTAGACAGATAAAATCGGGTTTCTTTTCCTGCATGTAAACACAGATTTTATCTTTGACTTCAAGAGCGCTCATTTCGGGTTGAAGGTCGTAGGTGGCAACTTTTGGGGAATTTACTAAAATGCGTTCTTCATTAGCAAAAGGGATTTCTCTTCCTCCGCTGAAGAAAAAAGTGACGTGTGGATATTTTTCAGTCTCTGCAATTCTCACTTGTGTTTTGTGATGTTTCGCTAGTACTTCTCCTAAGGTTAAGTTGAGGTTGTCTTTTTCAAAAATCACCTGTATATCGTTAAAACTTGCGTCGTAGTTGGTCATACTACAATAATGCAGTTTCAATTTCTTCATATCCAGCTCTGGGAAATCTTTTTGGGTTAAGGCAGTGGTGATCTCCCTTGGGCGATCGGTTCTAAAATTGAAACAAATGACTACGTCACCTTCAGAAATTACACCCTTATTTGTCAGTAAACAGGGCTCTATAAACTCATCCGTGATTCCTCTTTCATAATGCGCTTTAATTGCGTTTTCTGCATTGGAGTAGGGGGTCCCTTTACCATTTACCAATAAATGGTATGCATTTGCAACGCGTTCCCACCGGTTGTCGCGATCCATTGCATAATAACGTCCAATTACCGTCGCAATTGTTCCTCCAGTAATGAGAAGTTTTTTTCCCAAATCTTGTATAAATCCTAGTCCGCTTTTTGGATCGCAGTCTCGCCCATCTGTAAAGGCATGAACGTAGACTTTGTCCATATTAACCCCTCGTTTTTTTGCGAGCTCACATAGTGCATACAAATGTTCTTGAGAACTGTGAACCCCACCGTTGGAAACAAGTCCCATAAAGTGTAATTTAACACCAGATACTGTTACTTTTTTTAGGGCATTCAATAAGACGGGATTCTCATCGAAATTTCCTTCTCGTATGTCTTTATTTATTCGGGTGAGTTCCTGGTAAACAATTCTTCCTGCCCCAATATTTAGGTGACCCACTTCTGAATTTCCCATTTGTCCTTCAGGAAGTCCAACATCCTCACCGAAGGTGGTCATGGTTGTTGTAGGAAAACGTTGCATTAAACCATCCATAAAGGGTGTTTTCGCGTGAGCAATAGCATCAGACGAAGATCCGTCTCCAATACCCCAACCGTCTAAAATGATTAAGCCGAATTTTCGATTCATAAAGGTAAAGTTACCTCAAAAATACTTCCTTTAGGTTGATTTTTTCGGTAAACAATGTGTCCTTTTTGTAAGGAGACAAATTCTTTGACAATGAAAAGCCCTAGGCCACTTCCAGAGGTGGAACGAGTTTCTTCCTTTCCAACACGATAAAATTTCTTGAAAATGTGTTCGTTCTCTTCAACCGAAACACCAGGCCCTTCGTCAGAAACTCCAAAAACAAAAGTGGAGTTTTTCTGCAAACAATAAAGTGAAATATTAGAATTCTTGCCCGCATATTTTATGGCATTTTCTAAAAGGTTACTTATAATGGCCTCTAGCATAAATCGATCTCCATGAATTGAAACATTTACCTCACAGTTTAGTGAGATGAATTTTTCTCCATGACGCTTGTGCAATAGATCACAAATGTTCTTAGCTAAGTCAAGAAAATTAATTTCGCTTTTTACGGCTTGTATAGCCTTGCTTTCAAGTCTTGACGCATTTAGAATATTATCTATTAAATTTTCTAAACGGGTATTTTCATCCAACGCTTTAGAAATGAGCTCGTTTTTTTTCTGTTCTTCTAATTGGTGTTTTTGAATCGTTTGCAAGGTCAGCTTATTTGCCGCTAACGGAGTTTTTAATTCATGTGTTACGGACAAGAGAAAATTAGTTTGACGCACGGAAAGCTCTAATTCTCTTCGAATAGCGCGGTTTATTTGCCATAAACCAAGTCCTAAAATCAATAGAAATACACTTCCCTCTCCAACAATCATCCAGACTCGTCGGTTAACATTAACTGTCTGTGGGTCTAATTCGTAACTTAATTGAATTAAGTGATAACCCCACCACAAAAATTGAAGAAACACATAAGCACTTAAGACATAAAAAAGAAGATGAGTTTGCTTCTTCATTTCGCTATTTTCGTCGCCTTTTTTTCGTGGTTTTACCAACAAGAATACTTCCCACTTCACGACCAATTTTTTGAATCGTTTCAACACCAGCCGCAATTGGAGTAGCTGAAATATCGTCGTAATTGGCATACAACGGATCAATTTCTAGGGCAGGGTAGATAAATACAACGTCATGAGTTGGGCACGCTTTTTCGAGTTTTGCAGTGTAAGTATCAATATCAACACTGTGAGAAACGGCGCCTTTTCTCGCTAAACACGTAATAATTAAATCGTTTTTATTTTT
>CAZLVX010000092.1:4391-8219 GCA_964562965.1 uncultured Lishizhenia sp. | reverse complement strand
AATTCAAGATTAGCAGTTGATTTTAATTTTTCTGCCACTGTCGCTTCATCTTGCACACCAGGTAATTCAATGTAAATTCTATTATTTTGTGCATCTTTTTGAATATTCGGTTGAGCAACACCAAACTGATTGATACGTTTTTCAAGTACCATTTCAACTCGGTCAATAGAATTATCAATTACATCTTGGAAATAAGCTACAATTTCATCATCCTTTTTTCCTTTGAATTTCGATCCTGCAAAAAGTTTATTAAGTGGCTTGCCATTACTTGTTTTCTTGTATTCGTCCACAAAAATGTCTAGGAAATTCTCCTCTCCGTTCATCAACCTACTATTTGATTGATCAAAAGATTTAATGAATTCAATATTTCGTTGATTGGCTACATTGGATCGAATCAATTCGGGAACTGACACCTCCATAGTTACGCTCATTCCACCCACAAGGTCAAGACCAAACGCTAATGCTCTTCTTTTTACAGCAGCAAACTCAGTTCCTAGAAATACTTCTTCTTTAGCCTTATTTTTCAGGATTTCATTTACAAAAGCTGCCTTCGCAATATCCATCCCGTCGGGTTGATTAAAATGCGCATAAACCCCGTTCGGAAGTAAGGCACTGTCTCCTGTTTGCTTTGCTTTCTTTTGTAATTCTTTGGCTTTTACCTCTGCCTCTTTCGCTGCATCGTTTTCAATATTTACCGCAACCCATGTAAATGATAGTTGATAAATACACACCGCAACCAATGTTATCGTCAACGCCCAAAAAAATCCTTTCAACTTCATAGTCTTTTTCTTATGTTAAAATTCAAGGGTGCAAATATAGAATTTACTTCCTTCAAAGCCAAATAAATTGTCAATAAATTAAGACTTTACTCTTGAAAACCGAGAGACGAAATTTCTTCAATTTTTGCCTTCATCTTTTCTTCAAAAAAGTGCCATGAAGATTCTAGTTTTTTTTCTTTCAAAAGAAGCGTTTCTTTCACTTTCTGCAACGAATTTCCTTCAAATAATTCAATTATTTTATCAGCGAGTGCACTAGGATTCAATTCTTCTAAAATGTAACCATCTGTGTTATTTTCTATTTTTTCAGCTATCCCACCGACATTGGAAATTAAACAAGGTACCAACATCCGGTCTGCAATTGCTTTTACTCCGCTCTGTGTTCCAGAACGATAAGGCAATACGCATAAATCAGCCGATGAAAAGAAAAGATGCACTTTATCATCAGAAATGAATTCATTAAATAAAAATATTTGTTGATTTTTAGATTGACTTATAAGAAACTTATATTCTTCATCATTTCCGTATACTTCTCCCGCAATCACAAGTTGAAATGTTGATGGAAGAGAAGAAAAAGCTCGAATTAAAATATCTAACCCCTTGTAATCTCTTATAATTCCAAAAAATAATAGGGTGTGTTTTTCTTCGTGAATCTTAAGTGCTCTCCTGGCATTTGATGTTTCTATCGGGTTGTGAAAATGATCATACGAAGGATGGGGTAAATGCAAAACTCT
Source organism: uncultured Lishizhenia sp. (assembly GCA_964562965.1). GTDB lineage: Bacteria > Bacteroidota > Bacteroidia > Flavobacteriales_D > Crocinitomicaceae > UBA952. The sequence continues at coordinate 6,709 of CAZLVX010000092.1, read as the reverse complement.
AGCCTTTGGATTCGCTATAAGTATATCTTGCTCAACTTTAGCGGAAAGTGCAATAAAAAGATCAAAATTATTTACAAACCAATTATTAAATATTCGATCAAAAAAACGACTTTCATGAGGAATAAAATTATGTACAACAGCAACTCTTAGCGTTCTTTCAGGCATACGTTTCGCCCAAAAAACATACATTGGAGCCATAAATGTCATCCAATAATTTATCACTAAAATATCCGGATTTTCATTTATTATTTTCTTGAGTGAAGTAAAATAAGAAAAGGGATTAAAGGTTGAAACAATTCTTTTACTTAATAGATTACCCGATACGTTCGTTGTAAATTGCGTTTTTCCAGGAAATAACCAATTCGGATATTGCGACTTAAAAGTAAAAGGAATTACATCATAAGAATTGACGAGCTCTTTTAATAGCCGTTCACTAAACTGAGCAATTCCCCCTCTATACGGAGGTAATGCAGAAAAAAAAACAAGTTTTCGATTTTTCAATTATTGAAAGCCAAAAGATTTTGGGTAAAGGTATAGCTCTTTACCATTTTTTATATTTAGGGTATCAAAATTTGCGATACTGAGCTCTTTAAAGTATTTGTATATCATACCAATTCCTTTTGCATACACCTCTATTTTTTTCTCGTACTTTATCAAAATACGCTCATCGGCCTGAACAACGGTAACGGTACTGTCAAAATTCAGGTTATTAAAAACAAATGGATCATTGATATTGGAATAGGAAAATATAGACTCCCCTATGTTATTGAAAACATTTGCATTCCACTCGGTAGAGGCTTTAATCGGAGATTTCAATTTGATAATCCGTTGGTTTTCTTCAACCAATTCATTGTTATTTCCATCAACAAGTGTTGTCCATACATCACTAAATGTCCAAGCTTCTTGAGCATTTAATCGCTTATATCGATTGTACTTCCAAGCCACTCGTCCTAAATTATCGTATATCGTATCTTCAATCAAAACCTTTAACTCATATCGAGAAGTGTCTGAAAATACAGTTGTCGAACTAGCAGGTGTATGTTGGATTTCCAACGCATCATAGATTATAAATCTACCTTTTTTAAGTCCAGCATAATCATCTACTTTAATGAAGGAATTTTCTTGATTGTCCTGCTTTTTACAAGAAATTAGAGCTGTTAAAAGTAGAAGTATAAACAAACGCATAAACAAATATACGTAAACTAATTTTCTGGGTCAATACCCTTTTGTTCACATTCCTTTAGGAAGATTTCTAATTCTTTCTCTTTCAACAATAAACCGTTTTTGAAAAATCTCTTGTTTATTTCGACTCCTTTGTCATCAAATTGATAAACCCATCCATGTAGGACGCCATTTTTATAAGTATATCTTTTTATTACCTTTCCCTTCACAGAATAATCTTCCCATGTTCCAGAAGGAACTCCAACCGAATACGAACCTTTTTGTTTTAATTTTCCATCCGTAAAAAATGATTCATAAGGACCATTTAGTAAACTATCCTTGTAACTTTCTTTTCTCAAAATTTTAGGTTTGTTGTCTTGTTGACCTTCTAAATAAAAAATAATTTTAATCCCATTTAATTTATTGAACTTATATGGTTCTATTGAACTCAATTCACCCAATTTTGAGTAATTGTACCACAAGGAATCTTTTAATTTATTGCGAAACATACCTTCTGACATAATTTGTCCATTATCATGGTAAAACACAGCCTTTGATTTTTCAATAGAGAGATGCAGAATTTCGGCATTCAACTTTCCTGATGGAGAATAATAAATAAACTTCCCAACAGGTTTGTCATCTTTAAATTGACCTTCGTATTGTAGTGTTTTTCCATCTGGATATAACTTTTTCCAAGCACCTTGCTTTTTTCCATTCTTATCAACTAAATTGAGTTGAGCTGAAGTAATAAACGGAATAAGAAATAAGATTAAAAGTATGCGCATAATTCACTTAAATTTTTAATGCTAATGTCAGGAGTTGATTTGGTTTCTTCTTTCGATAAAACCAATACTGTCTTCATTCCAAGATTCTTGCCAAATTCAATATCACTATCTGTATCACCCACCATAATGGATTTACTAAAGTCAATTGAAGGGAATTCCTCCTTAGCGAACAAGGCCATTGCCGGATAAGGTTTTCTATGAAAAGGTGGTTCTCCTTTGATTTCATGAGCACTGTAAATACGATCAATTCTTCCTCCACAAGATTCTATTTGCATGAGCATATACTTATGAATACCATCTAATTCAGACGTTGATAGAATTCCTTTAGCGATACATTGTTGATTCGTAACCACTATTATTTTACCAAAGGTT
>CAZLVX010000092.1:0-4291 GCA_964562965.1 uncultured Lishizhenia sp. | reverse complement strand
AGTAATCGCTAAAAAAAACTCTGTACGATCTGCTAGTAATTTTGCTGATTTATTGATAAACAATTTATCAATACCTAAATAGAAAGTTAGCGAGAACCCTATCAAAAACATAAGAACTCCAAGGGCTCCAAAGAAATGCATGGGTTTCTTTCCAAATTTACCCATGAAAGCAACGGTCATCAAATCTAATGGACCGTTTAAGAAACGATTTAATCCAAATTTGGTAGTGCCGTATTTTCTAGCTTGGTGTTGAACCACCTTCTCTCCTATTTTCGAAAAACCCGCATATTTTGCTAGCGCAGGAACATAACGATGCATATCTCCATACAATTCGATACTTTTTATGACCGCAAGTTTGTAAGCTTTCAATCCACAATTAAAATCGTGAAGATGAATACCGGTAATTCTTCGAGCTGCCCAATTATATAGCTTTGTAGGAATCGTTTTTGAAAGAGGATCATGTCGTTTTTTCTTCCATCCAGATACAACGTCGTAATCTTGTTCGCTTATCATGCGATACAGCTCGGGGATCTCATCCGGAGAATCTTGTAAATCAGCATCCATGGTAATCACGACCTCACCTAAAGCAGCCTCAAAACCTTTTTGAAGAGCTGCAGATTTCCCATAATTACGCTGAAATTTTATTCCTCTAACTGCTGGATTTTGTTTTCCAATAGCTTCAATCGTTTTCCAAGAATCATCTTTACTGCCATCGTCAACAAATAAAATTTCATAAGAAAATTGATTCTCATTCATAACTCGAACAATCCAATCGTGCAATTCTGGCAAAGATTCGGATTCATTTAAGAGTGGTACAACAATCGAAATTTGAGGCGACATGATTATTTTGTACGACGAAATTACATATTAGGTTCGAGAGTTTCTCGTATTTAATTACAACTTCATAAATTTAAACAAATTCGAACCATTTTTGAGCGTATAAACACCCGGCTGAAGCAAACCGCAATTTATTTGTTCAACGGGATCACTAACTTTTCCTTGCCATACTTTTTGACCAATCGTGTTCACAATTTCAATAGGGAATTCAGAATCAAGATTTTCTATGGTTAGAATATCCTCAACTGGATTTGGGTAAAAACGTAATTGTTTGCTAAAGTCTTCAAGACCTGTGGCATCGTAATCCGTGACATAAAACCAATCAAACATGGCTTCAGTTACGTTTACATTGGGCGAATAGTCAGAAGCTACTATCTTTAATTGCAAGGTGTTGTTTACGGTAAATCCTGCCGGAATTGGAATGCTTCTGTATGACCAACTCATAAATTGTTGAGGAGGGATAACTTGATCAATTTTTACTTGCTGAGAACCGTTAGAAAGAAAAACCGTTAAGGTATCGTCTACTTGTCCCGGACCATAGAAGCAATAATAGGCAAGTGCAAAATTTATGTGTGGAGATGACATACCATTCACATGAAATTGAGGTGATTGTAACTGTGTAAAACCATTGTCGACATCGTCTAAATCAGGATTAAACACATTATCAAGGTTTCCAGTAACATAAGCAACATCTCCACAATCAAAATCTGCATCTACTCCAATTACGGTATTGGAGGTAATGAAAGGCTCTTCTCTTACCCATGATCCTGTTTCAGCATTTCCAGTAACTGTCCAACCGAAATCAAACTCAAAATCATCATAAAATCCTTGCTCCAAGTTAAATGTTAGGGTATTGGTTGTCTCATCAATATTTACATAATTACATGCCCCCTTGTATCCCCATTTTCCAACTGCTATTCGGTATTGGTAAGGATAATAGAGTGTAAATGTTTCTTGACCGATACCATTCGTGATTCCTTCATGTGTTATCAAAGGATGATATAGTTTTATTTTTGCATTGCTTATCGGAGCTCCTGTCTGCACGTCGTATACTTCAATATTGAGGGGGAAAGGTGGAATTGGATCTAATTGTACAGGTAATGTATACACCTCACCTTGAATTAAATCAACCGACTCAGTTTTTGGATAATAACCGACTTTAGAAAACGTAACCGTGTACAACCCTGTTCCTAGGATTCCTGTCGCATAGTAACCGTTAACGGGAGTGATTTCAACTTGATCATTTCCTGTTAATTGAACTTCGACTCCTGAAAGGGGTTGACCTGTTTGTGAATCCGTAACGAATCCATCCAAATATGAAGCTTTTTCATACGTCGGACCTAAAATAAAAAGCCCCTGCGTTATATCTGCTGCTAAAATAGTTCCTGAAGGCAGAAATGGATAAACTCCCCAACACCCATCAAAACCAGGAGTTTGTGTTGGATACGTATCGTATTGACCAACTTTAACAAGGTTATTAGGATGTGAAGCATCATGTATTACGATACCATCGGAATAATAACTAGTAACTAAGTAATCACCTTTAACATGAACATTGTGTGGAATTACTCCTGTACCGGGAGAATTTCTTGTTTTATCTACTTCAACTATTTGTGATGGATTTGAAATATCGTAAGATGCAATATAGGCACCTGATATCTCATCTGTTGTATATACAAATTGACCATTAGCTGAAGGCCAAACGTTGTGTGTAAAAAATCCGGGAGTAGTTCTTGTTCCTAACAACACAGGTAACGCTTTATTAGAAACATCTACAATACTGAAGAATCCATCGTAAATATGTGCAGCAAACAAGGTATCGTTACGAGCAAACCCATCGTGAACATACCAATTATCGAATGTTCCAACTTCAACTGGATTCATCGGGTCTGTTTGAACATCCAACATAATTACACCACCACTACCTCTATTTGCACCAAAAATATAGGCATATCCACTCGCATCCACAAAACAAGTATGTGCCGATTGCCAAGTATTTCCAGTAGGTCCCGTATATATTGTATGAGACAACACATTGCTTTGAGGAAGTGGTGACATGTCAATAATCGTTAGTCCGTCTTCCGCTTCCGTAGTAACAAAAGCATAATCCCCATAAACACAAGGATCTCGCCAAATTGATTCAGAACCAGGTAGCCAAAATACTTCAACTGGACTACTTGGATTTGTGACATTTACGATTGAAGTTCCTTTAGAAGTACCAACAATAGCATATTCATTTCCTAGTTCATCCACGTATCCCCAAACATCATTTAGATTGGCTCCATGAAGAGCTTGATAGTTAATGTGAGATAAAGAATCAATATTTAATTGACTGAAAATGAAAGTATATCCACAAAAAAATAAACTGGCAAAGAAATATTTCATAAGATAAAAATTGCTGCAAGAATGAAAATAAAAATGATGACTAAATATTGCCAAATGTCAGGAAAGTATTTAGAAATCAATTCAGGCCATTTCATTTTTCAAACTTTTAAGTAAATTTATTCATTTGCACCTACAAATACTAATTTTCTTAAATTTAGACTATGAATTTTAGGTTATTAAATAAAGCTGATTACGATACTGCTTATTCGAAATCTATTGCCCAATCGGACGATTTTTGGGAAGAAATTGCTGCATATTATCATTGGGAAACCGAATGGAACAGTGTTCAACAATGCAACATGAAAACTGCAAATTTCTCATGGTTTGAGGGAGGAAAAACGAATATTTGTTTTAATGCGGTGGATAGACACCTAGAAGAAAGAAGAAACGAAATCGCATACATTTTTGAACCAAATAACCCTGAAGAAGACACAAAAAAGATTTCTTACCAAAAGTTACACGAAGAAGTTTGTAGGTATGCTAATTTGTTAAAGCACTTTAACGTTCAAAAAGGAGATCGTGTATGCATCTACTTGCCAATGATTCCGGAATTGGTATATGCAGTATTAGCCTGTGCCAGAATTGGAGCAGTGCATTCCGTAGTTTTTGCAGGATTTTCATCGCAGTCATTAGCTGCAAGAATTCAAGATTGTGAAGCCAAACTAATTATTACCGCAGACGGAAGTTTTAGAGGAGCTAAATCGGTAAATTTAAAAGCTATTGCGGATGAAGCCATCCAATCCTGTCCGAGTATAGTAAAATCCTTAATTGTGCGAAGAACGGGTGAAAAAATTGAACTCGGATCAAAAGACATTGATGTAAAAGATGTCATACCCAAACTTTCTACAAATTGCGAGATCACCTGGATGGATGCCGAGGACCCATTGTTTATTCTTTACACTTCAGGATCAACAGGAAAACCAAAAGGAATGTTACATACAACAGGTGGTTACATGGTTTATACAGGATATACCTTTAAAAATGTTTTTGCATATGAAACTGGAGATATTTATTGGTGTACTGCAGATATTGGATGGATTACAGGTCATTCGTACATTGTATATGGACC
>CAZLVX010000091.1:0-8441 GCA_964562965.1 uncultured Lishizhenia sp. | reverse complement strand
TGTCTTGGTGTGTTTCCTGGTTTAATGTCTTTTGCAATTAACCCTAGCGTTCTGCTGACAATTTGCGCAGCCTCTTTCATTATGGCAATTTCTTCGGACGTTTTGTATTTAATCATGAACTTATTAAAAAATGACATCGGCAAAGATAGAAATTTAAAAAGGAAGACTAGCGAGCCATTTCATCGTATCTATGTTATCCGCATAATCATCTACTTTTGGCTTTTGGGCTAATCCGAAAGGATTAAATCCATGACCTATTATACACTGGATTTCATGCTCATTATGTTTAATGTATTCTTGAACTTCTTCAGTATTTTTGTATTCATGATAATATAACATTCCAATTGGAGCATGAAGGTCTTGTGTCTTTTTCAGTAGCAAAAAATTGTTATCCAAAATTACCTCAAGGTTCATAAGATGAATCGCTTTGTTATAGTCGTAGTTATTCCCATATTTCTTATTTTGAATTACATTCGAAAAAGAAATTATCTCTTGAAAAAATATATCAAAGTTATACTCAACAGGAACGCATAGATGTGTGATATTCCGGCACCCTCTACCAAAATATTGAAAGATATCGTTACCAAGTAATTTAAGTTCTTCTTTTGTTTCCGATCCTGTTAATATTGCGATTGATGTTCGATGCCCTCTAAATAAATGTGGCTTTGAAGAAAAATACGTTTGAAACGCTTGGTTTGATTGATGATCTCCAGTTGCAATTATGGCATCATATTCACCAATTTTGCGATCGGAAAAGGTAATTCTATCTCTATAAAATGGCGCTATAAATGTTATGTAATCAATTAAAGCGGGAATTAAAATATCATCTTCTGAACTTAATTTTACTTTCGCATGAAATCCCGACAATAATACGCAAAGTAAATCGTGAAAGCCAACCATTGGAATGTTACCCGCCATAATTATGGCAACGGCTTTTTCCTTATTGTTTATAGGCGAATAGTTCGAAAGCCATTTTTCCAAAGTGTCTTTTTGCAACCACGATGAAATTTCATCGAGAGAATTCCGCACTTCAGCATCTTCAAACCATCCGTTTTTGTAAAAGGTTTTTTCAATTCTCGTTTCAAACGAAAGGTATTGTTCTTCCGATATAAAACTTATTCCAGAATGCCACTTTTCCTTATCCGCATGCGCCTTTAGAATTTTCCCAAGTTCGCTCCAAGCTGTTAGTTGTTGTTCTATTGTCATAATATTCCTCAAAAAAACTACTTTTTGAACAAAAAATGACAATTAGCGTTGCTATATTTGTAAAAAAATTTCTGAGATGGCTATAATGATTACGGATGAGTGTATTAATTGCGGAGCTTGCGAGCCTGAATGTCCAAATAACGCAATATACGAAGGAGGAGCTGAATGGAAATATTCCGATGGTACCTCTTTGAAAGGAATAATCACGACATTGGATGGAAATGAACTATTAGCAGATCATCCCCACGAGCCTGTAAACATGGATGTATATTACATAACGCATGACAAGTGTACGGAATGTGTGGGTTTTCACGATGAACCTCAGTGTGCCGCAGTATGTCCCGTAGATTGTTGTGTTGATGATCCAGATTATAGAGAATCTGAAGATGAATTACTCGCAAAGAAATCATTTATGCACCTATAGCCGCATGAAGACCATCTCCATTGTAAAAGCCTCAGTTTTTACTCTGGTAGTTCAATTTTACTTAATCCATTTATTTTCACAACAACCAAGTTTTAAACTCATCAATTTAAATCTGGTAGGTGTAAATACGGAAACTAATGTTCAAAATATACAACGAATTCAACGCTACTATGAAAAAGCAGGGATACGCATAAACATTGCAACACAGAAGATAATTACTTTAGATTCACTGAAAGTTCCGAGACTTTCAAATTCGAATTATCCCAACTATTTAATGTTGGAACTAATTAAAAGTTATCAATCGGCAAATCCAAAACCAACATCGAATACCCTTACATTATTTTGCCTACCAAAATACAATAGTCTACCTCTAATTCAAAGTTTTGCAGAGTTAGGTTATGCGTTTTACGAAAAGAATTACTTTGATGATAAGAGTATTTTGTCTTGTGCCTCGGGAAGTCTTGGCGTGAATCATACTCCCGACAGTTCACTTTTTATATCAGACAGTTCAGCTATTTATAAATTGCGCCTCGCCAACATTAATTATTCAACAGAATATTCAGTGTTTAAAAACATTGAAGAAACAGGATTGACAGCCTACTACATTTGGGAAGAAGATGAAAACGGGAATATTCAATACGACCCAAACAATCCCTTACTTCATATAAAAAGAGGAAAAAAAGAAAATTATGGTATAAAGTATTTAGATCCTGGAAATTGGTTTTTTAAGCCGTTTACAATAGTAATGGATACAAAAATTTGTCCTGGACACATTTCAGTGATGGTAGTCACAATAGTTGGATTGTTTTTCTTCTTTAGGATATTAAAGAGATTATCGAAAGATAGAAAATGGATGGTAAAAATAAGTGTTTGGGTGCTTCGTGTTTCATCTCTAGTTTTTTCAATATTTGTAATCGGACTTAGCTTTTACCTAATCAATCTTTATTACACAAAAAATTATGTGATTGAAACCGAAATTCAAGAATTTGATAAGTCAGTAAGGTCATCGAGTATTTTAGCCAAGGTTCAAGATAAATTACTGTTCGAAAATGACACGACTCCAAGTTTAGGATCTCAAATTTTTAGAAAAAAGAAGGATGAATGGTATTTACAGCGGAATATGCCTGTTTTAATTTTTCAATTAAATCATCAAAATGAACTTAAATTCAAAGAAGGTAGTAATGCCTTGACCTATAGAAATGATACATTAATTCGAGATGTTCAAAATCACTTTATAAAAATTGAGCGCATAAATGATGACGATGAAGTAATCGCTGAGCGAATATTTAACTACCAAGGAAAGGAAATATTCTCAACAGAAATCTCCGTCGAAAAACCTGGTAAAAAAATAGTATTATTTGTAAATGGTTACCGCTCCCCTTTTCTTACTTCAGATGAATTTTCTCGTTCTGTAATGCTGAAACGTATTTTAGAAAACAAAACAGAAATACCTCGTACTAACGATAAAATAAACAGTTTTGATATCTTTGAATATTGGAATCCATGGGACAGATTTGACGAACGATTTATAGCGAAACTTCAACCTCACGAGGTCTACTATGCAGACGGCCACCATCCCATCCGTACTTCTAATTATGGTTTAACAAATATTCCAAGTTATATTTCACTGATTAATAATCTTGGGGATTTGTCTTATTTTTATTTCGCAGCATCAAATTACCCTGGTGTATGTTCAGATCTGAATAAGCATTCTTGCAAATATGTGACTCTTCCAAACATTGGAGTAAAAAACACTTGGGAGCTTTTACCTTCTTACATTAATTATTCGGGCTTTAATGAAAGAAGAACAAGTGGAGTTATTGCGGGAAAAAACCTTGCTCAATTAATGAACCGAGATAATACGAGTATTCAGCCAAAAGACACACTCTTTATTATTTGTCATAGTATGGGATTTGCCTATGCGCAAGGTATTATTGAATCGCTTCGTGGGAAAATTAATTTCGGAGGTTATTATATTTTTAGTCCTGAAAACCCCTCTGCAGGCCGAGTGAACCCGTTAGAATGGGATGAAGTTTGGCAATACGGATCGAACGAAAATATAGATGAATGTTTACAAGATGGAATTGCTCCTCAAAAGGCGATTAAAGGACTTGAAAAAAATAGGGTGTTTTTCCCGAGAAGTATTTACCCAAAACTTGGATATACAGGAAGTCACTTTATAGGCAACTTCACATGGATATTCGATTTAGACAATACGCAAGATGGTCATATTAGACCACATTAGCTTCGTCCCATTTTTTAAGTAAAATAGAAGCAATATGACCACCAAAACCAAACGTATTGCTCATAATAAAATCTATTTGCTTCTTTTTAGGATTTAACTGAGGTACATCGAAAAATTGAAATGGTTCTTCAATCGTATTGGTATTTATCGTTGGGAGAACACACTGTTCACGCAAAGAAATAATAGAAGCTATAGCTTCAATAGCACCAGCCGCACCCAAGAGATGGCCAGTCATAGATTTTGTTGCGCAAAGTGATAAATTTTCAACACCATCAAAAAGAGTTGCCACAGCTTTAAGTTCAGAAGTATCTCCTAAAGGAGTAGAAGTCGCGTGCATGTTGATACAAGAAACTTGATTGGGTTTTATTTGAGCTTCATCCAATGCCAATTTCATCCCTAAAATAGCACCAGCACCCTCGGGATGAGTTCCAGTTAAATGATAGGCATCTGCAGCCATTCCTCCTCCAACAATTTCGGCTAAAATAGTAGCTCCTCTTTTTCTGGCATGAGCAAGTTCTTCAACAATAAGAGCACCAGCACCTTCCCCCATCACAAAACCATCGCGAGTTGGGTCGAAAGGACGTGATGCCGTCTTTGGGCTGTCATTCCTGGTAGATAAGGCTTTCGCTGATGAAAAGCCTCCAATTGCTGAAGGGTTGATTGGCGCCTCTGAACCGCCAGAAATAATGACGTCTGCTTTGTTCCATTTTATGTAGTTAAACGCTTCAATTAAAGCTGTATTTGAAGTAGCACAAGCAGAAACGGGGCAAAAATTAACCCCTCTCAAACCGTATTTAATCGAAATAATTCCTGAGGCAATATCAACTAAAATTCTCGGAATAAAATAAGGGGTGAATCTAGGAGTTCCGTCACCTTGTGCGTACTCCATCATCTGATCATAAAAAGTTTGTATTCCCCCATTTCCAGAACCCCAAATTACGCCAATCCGATCGCGGTCTAGTTTTTCAAAATCGAGATTAGCTTGTTTCACTGCCTCATCAACAGACACTAATGCATATTGAGAGAACAAATCGTATTTACGTACTTCTTTTGAATCAAAATGATCTAAGGCATGGTAATTTTTTAATTCACACGCGAAAGATACTTTAAAGTTGGACGTGTCAAATCGAGTAATGGCTCCTGCCCCACTTTCTCCGTTTAGTAATCCATTGGTATAATCTGTTACAGAATTCCCTATGGGCGTCAGTGCACCCATTCCTGTTATTACAACCCTTCTCATTTGTCTAAACCAAATTTATCGTATTCTTTTGATTTCAACACAGAAATGGCTTTTTGCAAAATCTCATTGTCCTCGTTATAAATTTCATACATTTCATTTGAAGAGAATAAATCCTGCGCTACCAATGATTTTAAGCGGAGTTTTATGATGTTTTCACTTATTTTATATTGTTCCTCGTTGAAAATTAAATCTGATTTTTCTTTTTTAACATATTCGAAGAATACATCCATGAAATTTTTATCACAACTAAATTTTTTCTTGAAGTCGGCAAATGATGAGAAATTAGATTTCAGGGTAGCCCTATTTTCATTTACATAATTATAGCAAAATGTATTAATGAGTCCAGATTGTACCAAAGAACTGTAATACTTGGTAACGCTTGCTGTATCTAACGGAACGAAAACATCTGGCATAATTCCGCCTCCAGCATACACTAATCTCTTTTTATTAAGTGTATAAAACTTTAAAGAATCAGGTAATTTAATTGAATCTGCATTTGTAAATTCACCATTTAAAAAGCGCTGAGTTATATCTTTCTTATATGCTTCAGGATCATCATATGGCTTTTGAATAAAACGACCAGCGGGCGTGTAATAACGTGCAACTGTAAGACGAATTTCCGATCCGTCACTTAATCCCATTGGTCGTTGTACCAATCCTTTCCCAAAAGTTCTTCGCCCTATTACCAATCCCCTGTCCCAATCTTGTATTGCTCCTGAAAGAATTTCACTTGCAGAGGCAGAATACTCATCCGTCAAAATCACCAAATTCCCTTTTTCAAACATGCCGGATTTACTCGCTTTTCTATCTTCTCTTGGGTAAGCCCTTCCTTGCGAATACACGATGAGTTTGTTTCCTGATAAAAATTCATCTGCTAAACGATGTGCTGCTTCCAACAAGCCTCCTCCATTTCCTTGCAAATCAAAAATCAAGCTTTTCATTCCTTCTGCTTTCAAAGATTTCATGGCATCTTGAACTTCTTGAACTGTAGTTTTTGAAAACGCATTCAATTTGATGTAACCAATCTCCTTATCAATCATGTAGTAAGTATCTACCGAATGAACTGGGATTTTATCACGTGTTACCGTGAAATCTAACAATTGTGCCTGACCTCTTCTCAAAATCGAAATGGTGACTTTTGTTCCTAATTCACCCATTAATTTTGAACGAACTTCATCGTTTTTAAGACCAATTCCGGCAATATTATTCCCCTCTACCTTCACGATTTTGTCTCCGGGTAAAACTCCTAGTTTTTCACATGGACCACCGGGAATTGTTGCCACAACATTTAAGGTGTCTTTAATGAGTTGAAAACGAATTCCAACTCCGACAAAGCTACCATTTATTGAAGTTTGAGCCTCCGCCAACTCTTCTTTCGGTATAAAGGAAGAATGTGGATCTAATTTCTCTAGCATCGCAATAATTGCAGCTTCACTTATTTTTTTTTGGTCTACAGAGTCGACATAATACCTATTAATATTATTAAATACTTCGTTTACCCTGTAGACTTCAGACTGTCCATATGCGCTGAAAAAACTAGCTAATAGTACTAGAATACCTGTCAATTTAATTGTCATTTTTAAAAATTTATCTGTTAAAACGAAAAAAACAAAAATAGTTATATGAATCGTTCTGCATCCTTTTTTTTTTGAATAATCGTTAAAGATTTGAGCAGCGTGCAAATGTTTTTAACTTTGAATAAAAAACGTCTTTGAAAAAAAAGCAATTAGTAATTAAAAGAACGCGTCAATCCTTTAGGGTATTAAAATACATTATTCTAGGTTTCATTAGTCTTATACTTTTATACCTGATTGTTTCGTTTATACTCTCGAGGTTCTCAATTAGTGGAGAAGACGAAGAAAATTCAACTATTGAAATCTACATTGTAAATACTGGTGTTCATACTGATTTTGTTCTGCCTAAAAAAAATACCATAGTAAACTGGGATACTATATTTCCTCACGAAAACACAAAAGAAAAGGACACTTCTTTGAATTTTGTTGCTGTGGGATGGGGGGATAGAAATTTTTTTCTAAACACACCGACCTGGGACGATTTAACGTTGTCCACCGCCCTGAATGCCACATTCGGTTTAGGTTCAGCAGCTTTACATATTAATTATTACAAAGAGGTTCCTACCAATTTTGAATACAAGCGCATATTTATTAGTGAAAATCAATATAGAAAACTCGCTGATTTCATTTTGAATAATGCCGTAATGGAAAAGAATAAGCCTAAGGTCATTACACCACCACATCCCGAAATTTTACAATCGAACGATGCATATTATGAATCACCGGGCAGTTACGGGTTATTTTACACCTGTAACACCTTTATAAATCAAGGTTTAATTGCCTCGGGCAAAAGAGCGGCATTATGGACTCCATTTGCAGGTGGTATTTTTGATCAATATGAAGAATAGGCAAATCTTTCTAAGCTTACTTCTTTGCTTATTTTTGCATGCTATCCATTCTCAAAACCACTATGTTATTTTTGTCAATGGTTACCGAGGGTTAAATTTAGATGACTATACCACAGACGGAAGAATAATTGACCCCAAAATAAAAACTTCGGTTCATCCTGACTCAAGTTATAAAAGCGACGACTGGATTATTGGTTATTGGAGGCCTGGAAATCTATACTTTGATGACACTATTCTCTCGAGGTATAAGAATGCATATCCATTGTACATAGATGGTCATCACCCAATAAGTAGTTCCGTGCATCGAACTAAAAGAAGTCTAGTTGCCAGCTATTTAAATTCAAGAATTTTCTTTTTTTGTCGTAATCCAAAAGGAATTTTATACAGAAAATCTTCTGGTGATGGCTTTAATCTTAGAGTTGAAAATGGCAAAAAAATAGGTCGAAAATTGAAGGAAAACTATTTTACTCATGATGACTCCAAAATAACCATAGTTTGTCATAGTATGGGTTTTGCTGTTGCGCAGGGTATTTGTGAGGTCATAAAAGAAAATGTAGAATTTCAAGATTTTATTATTCTTTCACCTGAAGGAGCTGATAACGCGCGTTTCGATTGGACAAGATTTCAGCATGTTTGGCATTATTCTTCATCATGGAAAAACAATCGTTACCGATTTGTTTGTCGACAAGATGGAATTGCACCTCAAGTTCCGATTCACGGATTGAAAAACACAGGTACTACAGGGATAATTGGAGTCCCATCTCGTTCAAAACAAGTTAAACTTGGGTTTTACAGAAGCCATCACCTTTCCTATTATCATTGGTTTTTTGATATTAGAAAGGGGGAGCTTGGTTATTTTGGAGACTATTAACCTCTACCTATTGAAAACTGTTTATTAACCATG
>CAZLVX010000090.1:6703-8534 GCA_964562965.1 uncultured Lishizhenia sp. | reverse complement strand
ATATTTTCTCAAATCAAGAAAACGATTACCAATATGCTAAAATGCGTGTTTCCGGTATTGCAGGAACACAATTCTTATCTCAAAATCAACGTCTATCATTCGCTCCTTATGTCTACTCTACGTGGAAAGCTGGCAACTTCAATTCTTTTGTTGGTTTTAGCGCGAGTATATACGGATTAAAACTTGGCGGGTCTATAAGCCAATCGCAACAAACAGCGCAAATAGGTTATCAGTCGAAACGTTTTGGAATTCTAGCTCAATCAAGTGTTCAACAACGTTTAACACAACCACGCTTCACGCATCAATTGATGTTGCGATTTAACACCGAAACAAGTAAGAAAACAAGACGCTATATAACTTTATAATCACCTTATGAGATCAATCATTGTCCTTTTATTTTTAGCCGTATGTTTGGAAGCGCAAGCACAGGATCCTTCGTTTACGCAATTTTATTCAAACCCGATATATTTGAACCCGGCTTTGGCAGGCTCAACAGGTTGTCCGCGTATTGTTTCCAATTACCGGAATCAATGGCCACAATTAACGGGTAATTACATTACGAGTGCCGTTGCATACGATAGTTATGTTAAAAGCATCTCCGGAGGATTGGGAATTATTGCGCTGCACGATATGCAAGGTCAGGCAACCATTCAAACATCGATGATTGGAGGTGTGTATTCTTACAACTTAAAAGTAAACCGTAAATTTTCCATTATGGTTGGGGCGCGAGCTGCCTATTTTCAGAAATTTCTTGATTGGGATAAATTAACCTTCGGAGACATGATTGATCCGCGCAGAGGCTTTATATACCAAACTGGAGATGTTCCTCGCGGAAATGGCAGAAGGGGTTTCTTTGATGTATCTGCAGGCGCTGTAGGTTTTGGAAAAAACTACTATTTCGGTATCGCTGCCCATCACTTGAATCGTCCAGACGAATCTATGATTCTTGGAACTTCTCGCTTACCGATGCGCATTACAGGTCACGCCGGTGCAGAAATAAAGCTTGGTCAGCGCGGTAGATACACCAACACAACGAGTATTTTACCCAACATCATTTACCAATACCAGAATGGTTTTCAAGAGTTGAATATTGGAACCTATATTAAGTATGGTGATTTTACGGTGGGCGCTTGGTATAGAAATCGCGATGCTTTTATCTTGTTATTCGGCGTAAACTTTGAGAAATTTAAGTTGGGATACTCGTATGATTTAACAGTTTCCAAATTAGGAAATGGTATTTCAGGAGGTTCACATGAAGTTTCCCTTGGCATGAATTTAAAATGCCGTAAGATAGCCAAAAATTTCCGTAAAATTTCGTGTCCATCGTTCTAGATTGATTACCAATTCTAGGATTCTAAAGATTTGCGTTAGCTATTCACAAAATCGCGTTACCTTTGTTCAAACGTTCTTTGGGGTCGACATTGGATTTGACAGCGGTAGCGGTAGTCAAGTGTCAGCATGCAGAGGGTTGTGGTGTTCCTCTATAATCTCATGTCACAAACAATAATTGACAACACGTCATACGCACTTGCTGCTTAATTAACTGAATGTTAATTGGCTTAATTCGACCGAAGCATAGTAAGTTGAACAAGTACTTCCGGTAGATTGCCGCCCATTCGGTTTGCCATACGGAAGTTCATCTCATTGGGCTAGCCGAGGTGATGGTTTTAAGTTTCGGTGAAATTTAAAAACCTACGTTGTAGTTTTGGGTGTTCTTGTCCAAGCTACAGCCGACAATCAATCAAGAAATAAGCATGTAGAAAGCTAGAATACTCACTGTTTGGACGAGGGTTCGAACCCCTCCGACTCCACTCTGATAAAAGCACTTTTC
>CAZLVX010000090.1:2641-6603 GCA_964562965.1 uncultured Lishizhenia sp. | reverse complement strand
ATAGAAAGGTGCTTTTTTAATTTTCAGAATGAACGAAGCTTGCTTTAGTGAAATTCGGAAATTAAAAAAAATATGAACGAAGTGAATATGTGCTTTTATCCACTGCACGTTAGTTTTTAGGGCTCATGAAAATACCCCCTCCGACTCCACTCTGATAAAAGCACTTTTCATAGAAAGGTGCTTTTTTAATTTTCAGAATGAACGAAGCTTGCTTTAGTGAAATTAGGCGAAGTCAATGCCAAAGACTCAAAAAATGTGTGGATTGGAGCCGAATTTCTAAGCGCGATTATATGAACGCCATGGTTTTAAGCCCAACAAATAGTCAAGTGCTCAAAACTACAATTGAAAGTTCCCTTACCGATAAAATCAACGATCGAGAAATGTACATGAAGGTAATTGATTATTCGTATTATTACGAGGAAAACGAGTAGTTCGTTTAAGCCAGTTCAATCCTTCTTGGTCTTTAGTTCCACCGTTTTTGATTCTGATATGTCTGTTCTTTTTGAACCAATTTATCTTGATTAATATTCTATTTACGTTCAATCACACATCATCATTACCACATCCTTGATTTTGGTGAAGGAATTGGAAGTGCACAATTTGATTTTACAACTACCATTTTTGTAGACGTATTCAAACTGGTTCATTCCTTTTGATTTGAGAAAGCCGCGTTGAGTTTCGTTGCGCAATTTAACACGCCACGTTCTTTTTTCATCTGTAAGATAAAATAATAAGTACTCCGGATATATTCCTGTTCGTTGAAACTCAAGCTTTCCTCCCTGAACTATGGTTAATGAGACGTTCATCATTTCTTCCTCCTATACTTACCCCTCGTCTGGTAATAATAGCGCGAGCGATTTTGGTTTTTGATGGCGTTTTTATCTGTGCTTACCTTTTTACGAACATGACCTTTGCGTGTTTGACCTTTGTAATCTACAGAAGGTTTTACGTAAGTTCCACCTGCCGAATCGGATTTTCTAGCATCGCAAGAACCTAGTGAAAAGATTAGAAATCCCAGGGTCAGGAGTATAGTTGTGAGAAAAAGAGTGATTGTCTTAACCCTGAACATCTTGATTCACTAAATTTAGTTTTAACTGTATTTTGCTAAAAAATCCCCAATCTTTAGGATGTGGTCGCGAAGAACATTGGCCTCCACGAAGTTGTGTGCGGCTAAGCATTCGTTCTTGCGTTGCGTAAGCTCCTCGCAATCTTTTAAAAGCTTGGTACGATATTCTTGAAAAACATCTTGATACAAAGTTTTCGACTCATCCACCGTGCTAATTTCTCGGAGTACTTCTTGACATAAGGTCTGAATTTTCAGATTTTCAGGAGTGGATGCAAGTTCGTGCAGTTTTCGAATAAACAACAAGCGTTGGTCCATCAGTACATTGATGAAGTTTTTCTCATCCAAGCGAAGCTTCGCTGCTTGCTCGTACAATTGTTTGCTTATGACCTCTTCTTTTTGAATGGCGATTTTGGCAAGTTGGAGCTTTATTTCCAATACCTGTTCTTTGATGTGTAACATCTTGTTGTAATCGTCTAGCTGATAGGGATCAGGAAATGACATTCGATTGAATTTAAAGTGTGAATTTACACATTTTAGAAAGCAAACAACTGAATACAATTAAAAAATAAAATCCACTTTTCACTTGATTGTAAATAGATTACGATGATGTTTATTTTCCTTTGTAAACAATTAGAAACTATGAACATAACACAACTTAAAAACGATGATTTCTTTCGTGAATTACTGCAACGAGCAGACGAATATGCCGTACAATGTGCTGGAATGTATTACGTTCCCTATAAAATTCAGCAAAAGACATTGCGAGAAAACGAGGAGTTCTTTCACGATTGGCTCGCGGGAAACTACGAAGACTTTGGATTTTCAGAAACAGAAGATCCCAATATCCTAAATAGTGAAATTGCGCTGTTTTTAAGCACCCAATCTCGCGCAGAAAAATTGGAAATATACCGCGATTTTATGACCTCCTACGGCGTAATTGAGGACCTGATGTGCCTAGACATAGACGAACGCCTAGAAGTAGTAATGGAGTTGGGGGTGTATAATTGACTACTGATTCTAGTTATTAGTTAATTATATATTTTTGAGGTTAATTACAATTATTTTTTCAATGAAAATTACGGGTATTATTTTAAGTTTCTTAATCTTTTCTTGTGGCACTAATGAACTCAAGCCAATCGATTCAACATATGAGGAGAGTATTGACTCTTCAACAGAATCTTCAATTAAAGAACTGAGTCCTGAAGAAAAAAGTAAAGTAACAGAAAAACTTAAAACGGAATTCAAAAAACTCTACAAAGAACTTTTAAAATTTAAAAAAGAAAAAGATTTTCATGAGTTAGGATTTGGTATTGGAAGTCCATACAAGAAATGGTTTGATGATGTTGATTTACTCAGTAATGATCCAAATTGTAAATTTTTATTGAAATTCGGAGTACTACCAGGAGAATTGCACACTCTTGGAATTGAATACCTTAAATCTAAAGGAAAAGAAACAGAATATTCGACATTTATTAACTCTGAGATAAAGAGAAATTTTAAAGATTGATTTCGGAGAAATAAAATTTGAATTGCGAAATAAAAAATTCAAAAGTTAAATTATTTTAGTTCGAATTTATAAGGTAATCGTAAAGGGATTTTTCTACTGGATGCTCAAGTGAAAATGTCATTTCTACTACTGAAACTTGCTTTCCATTTGCATCATTCATGTATTTTTCGATAGCAGAATTCTTTATAACATTTATGTTTCCTAAATAATAAAATTCAACTCCTTCTGAATTGTTTTTCTTGACGAAAAGAGGAATACGCATTTGGTTTTCCTTTTGTGATAATATTTCGCTTACATCGGGAGAATTTAGTTTTCTTTTGTTTTTTGACATCCAAATGAATTCATTTCTCGATGTAAATCTATCATGATATTTGGTGGATTCTGAAATATCCTCTTCCTTGTGATAATTAACGAATATAGCACAGTCTCTTTGATTCTTTTCGACCATATATCCTCCAACATTTTGTGCTATCGGATTTTCATCCCATTGCAGAATTCTGAAAACGTCTTTTCTTGAGTATCGATTGTTTAAGATAAATTCATTCTTAACGTATTCTTGATTCTTAGCTGAAATTGTATTTAATGAATATTGACAAAGGTCTAATAGGTAATTTTTGATGTCTGAAATGGAAACTAATTTCTTTAATGTTTGGCCTATTTCTAGGTGTTCGTTATTTAGTTTAATTAGGTTATAGTTTTTGTGGATACCAACTTTTACCATTTTTTTATTTACAGTCATTGTATGGAATTGGCCGTTTATTACATGTAAAGCATGCTCTAATGTTTTAATCTCAAATTTTATTGAAGTTTCATTTTCATATAGTGTCTGATATTCAGTAAATGAAATTTGCTCCTGAATCAGAATGGTTTTGAATAAGTGTATATCCAGAAAACGAGTTGGGTTTAATATCTCTTTAGAAAGAAAAGCAAGAAGTTGAGATGTTGAATCATCAATTGATGTAATATCCTCCTTCATTCCAAGTAAAAATGAGTAGTAAGAATTATAATGAGTTATGTATTGGTAAGGATCTCTTTCTCCATGCTCAATAAAGTCCAACATAGAAGGAACTCTTCCAATTTTACCTTTCAAAATCTTGTAATCATCAACCATTCTTCTTTTTTCTTGAAGTTTCCCTGTATCTATGGAATGGAAAATTTTCTCTTTGACAATTCTGTCAAAATAGATAGTAGATGCTCCAATTATTGACTTTTCTGGACGATGAACAAGTTTTCTCAGGTTATCCTTTATGTAGGTTTTGTCACCAAATAAAGCGATTGGAACTAAGAAATTATTTTGATAATTACCTATGAAATCAATTACAGTAACGTACGATTTACCCTCTCTTTTCCGTAAACCACGACCTAATTGTTGAACGAAAATTATTGCAG
>CAZLVX010000090.1:0-2631 GCA_964562965.1 uncultured Lishizhenia sp. | reverse complement strand
AGATTGAGTTGGCCTCAACATAACAATTTGATTTACTCTCGGGATATCTATTCCTTCATTGAAGATATCAACTGTAAAAATATAATCTAACTTAATGTCTAAATCATCTGTTTCAAGTAAATCAATTGCTCTTGAACGTTCTTCCTCTGTTGAATTTCCAGTTAATGCTATTGAACGTAGTCCTTTATTGTTGAATTCATCCGCTAGGAATAGACATTCTTCTTGTCGTGAACAGAATACTAAACCTCTATTGATTCCGTCATCCGTACCGAAGAGATTGATGTTTTCAATTATGTGATTTACTCTATCAAGTCTGTTTAACTCATTTATTGTAGCTGTTTCATCAAGTAATTTCCCATTAACTTCTATGTCTGAAATACCATAATAATGGAAAGGAACTAACATTTCATTTGCTAATGCATCGTGTAATCTTATTTCTGAAGCTATGTTGTAATCGAAAAGTGCAAATACATCTAACCCATCCGTTCTTTCTGGCGTAGCAGTCATTCCGAGCAAAAAGGAGGGTTTGAAATGATTCATTATCTTTTGATAACTTGATGCACTTGCTCGATGTGTTTCGTCAATTACGATGTAATCAAAATAATTCGGAGGAAACTTAGTCAAATGTTCCTCTCTACTAAATGTTTGAACTGTTGAAAATAGATAATCTGCATTTGTGTCCTTAGTAGAACCCGAATAAAGTCCAAAGTCCTTGTTATTAGGTAATATGGATTGGTAACTTTCCATTGCCTTTTGTGCAATATTTCTTCTGTGGACCAAAAACAACATGCGTTTTGGGTTAACTTGTGCCACATCAAAAGCCGACAAATAGGTTTTTCCTGTACCTGTTGCTGAAACTAGAAGAGCTTTATTTTTGCCTAATTCCCTCAGATTACGTAAGTTTTCAATTGCCTTTTTTTGCATTTCATTGGGCTGAATACTTTTGTCTTTAACTTCAAGTAATGCTTTTCTAAGTCCTTGTCTTAACTTTTTTTCAGAATGATAAACGAATGCATATTTTTCTAGATATTCTGATGTTACTTTCTGTGAATTAACAAATACATTTTCAAACTCTCTAATCGTATTTTTGAATAGTTCACTGTCTTTGTGAGCCGTTACTTTTAAATTCCATTCTTTGTTCTTGGTTAACGCACCATGCGTAATATTACTGCTTCCAATAATTATTGTATAGTATGAATTGTGAGTAAATAGGAACCCCTTTGAATGAAAATCACTATTTCTAGCAATTTTTAATTCAACATTAGATAGCTGAAGAATTTTTCTCAATGCTTCCGGTTCTGTAAAATTCAAATATTCCGAAACAAGAATTTTTCCCGAGACTCCTTTGCTTTGTAAATCCAGTAATGTACCAAACAATGATGCAACACCACCCGAGGTTATGAATGCAACAGATAAGAAAAAGGATTCACATGTTCTAAGTTCGTCTAATATTGTGGAAAGTACTTTTTCATTAATTACAGGTTCATTCGTAAGAATACTTGGTCTATAATCTAAAAAGGATTCAAATTGGTCGTCTACGAAACCAGTAGTTACAGCATTTTGAATGGCAAGTTTTAGCGCTTCCATAAGTTTAATTCAAGCGTAATTTTTCAACAATTGGAAGGTCTGCTGCTGCCCAATCTAAATCTGAAAGTTCCTTAATTGAAAGCCATTTAAAGTCTATGTGTTCATTCAATTCTAATACTCCATCTGTAATCTCACAAACAAAGGTGTCCATTTTCAATTTAAAGTCAGGGTATTGATGATTCACCTGTATTAAAAAAGATTTCACATAGATGTTTAAATTCAACTCTTCTTGAATTTCTCTTTTAATTGTATCTTCTAACTGTTCATTTTCTTCCACCTTTCCACCAGGAAATTCCCATTTTTTAGAGATGTAATCATATTTGTTTTCATTTCTCTGAACACAAAGTATTTTGTTCTCCTTAATAATTACAGCTGCTGTTACGTGTATCTCTTTCATATTTTTAATTATAAAACAAAACACTCTTTTCTATGCCAATTCAAATTTTCAATGGAAGGATAGAACTTTGTTTCTCGAGGTAAATTTATCTGTTTCCCTTCGAATTGTTTCAGTGAAAAGGGCGATTCATTTTCTTTAATAACTGGAGAAATTCTAACGACATAATCAGCATTTATAGTAATTAATCCTCTGTCAAAAGCTCGATGCAAATTCGGAGACAAAGAAATACCATTTGAAATCGTATCGTCTTTCGAAATAGCAAAAGGAATAATATGACATGCATCAACTAGTTGAGCGTTAGTTGTGGATTCTACCCGCATTCCAGAAATAGCACATTGGTAATCATAGATTTTTGGGATTTCTCTCTTAAAAACACCGCTCCTCACAAATATTTCTTCCTCAAATTCATCATTGTTTAGGGTTTGCCTTAATTCAGAAATCCTCTCGGAATAACTCTCTCTATCATCGTTTAGAATTTGAGTTTCTAAATTTTCAATGAAAGTATATTCGTTTAATCTATAATTTAGTTTTGTTTCATGAAAATATAATTCCAAAAGTTTATCTTCCAAAATAGAGTTGCCAATGGAATCTGACATTAGATCAAATAAGTCTTTATCTATTTCAGCGAAAGCAACTGAATCTTTTAG
>CAZLVX010000089.1:0-8571 GCA_964562965.1 uncultured Lishizhenia sp. | reverse complement strand
CACAAGGTTAATTACATTTTCTTGAAAAAAAGTGAAATGTTAAATGTTAAGTACAGCTCGCTGGATTGCAAATCCAGCGGAGCGGTGGGGTGTTTGTGATTTTTTGAAACTCACTTTAACTTGTCAAAAGATTTCAAAACCAATTAATAGCCAATTTTTGTTTTGATCGAATTGATTTCCACCTGTAAATTCTGCACTTGCTGAATTAACATAAACACTTGATGGCTAAGCGCTTGTTGATTGGAGGTCATATAAGGAACAGCTTCGTCTTCTACTCGAAAGTCGTTGGCTAAAAACCAATATGGATCGCGCTTCAATATGTGTGCAATTTGGTACAAGCGGCTCAACGAAATATCCGAGACGCCACGCTCTAAATTTGAATAGGCCGCGACCGTTATACCCAACTCATCTGCCATGTTTTGTTGGCTGAGGTTTAGCCGCAAACGCTCCATTCGAATTTTCTCTGCAACCTGATGATTCATTAAACTAAAATTACCATTGTTTTTTCTTTAGTAATTTCACATTTACTTTATATTATTTTATTATTTCTTAATTTTATTTAGTTATTTTTGGTGTTATAAGTGTATTTTATGATTCGCCCACTAATTCCCCTCAATAACTTAAGCTACCAAAAGGGCCTTTCTATTTGGATTTTTAAGAACCAAAGACTCTGTTTTAACCTATCATCTTACAAACTTAACTGTAGGAGTCAAAAAACAGAAAGAAAAAATATACGATATTTCGATTATATTTCACTATTTAAATTCAGTTGGTTATATGTGGTATTAATTTGGAATTTAATTCTATTGGATTTACCTCTTCATTCACAAATACTTTTTGCTAATGATGAAACATTTTTTATTAATTCAAATACCGTAGTCTGTTCTAATGGTGGAGCCAAATTTTCTGGTGGAGAACTAATAAATGATGGGATATTAAAAATTACTAAAAACTCAAGTTTTCCAAACCCGGGAGATTTTGAAATTAGCGATTCAAATAATACAAGCGGAAGTGGATTCTATGCAATAGAACAAGATTGGATTAATAATGCATTTTTTGAATGTTTGACCAGTACGGTTGAATTATATGGAAACACACAACAATATATTAGAAGTGACAATGGTGCTTCCACCCTATTTCACAATTTGGTTTTAACTGGAAATGGAGAATCAATCAATCGCAGAAAAACTCTTCAAAATGTTGATTGTAAAATAAATAACACGGGATCACTAATTCTCAATGACCGTGAATTAAATACGAACATTCAAAGGGTTATTATTGAAAATCCTTCACCATTTGCCATTACAAATTCATTAACCTACCAAGATGAAGGATTTATTAGTAGTTTATCTCCCGGATTTACTCAATGGGTGACTATTTCAGGTTACTCATATACATTTCCCGTGGGATCAAGTGATGGAACAAGAAGATATCGACCAGTTCTTATTCAACCGGTTAGCAATGAAACCAATCCATATCAAGTTCGATTCAATAATTATCCTTCAAATGCTGATGGCTATTTACAAACATTCGTTGAAAATGGTTTATATTATTTAAATCCCAATTTTTATCATACTATATCTCGCTATGCAGATAGTAATTCCCCTGTAAAAATTGGGATTACTTATGATAGTTCCACAGATGGGTTTTATTCGCAAATAGCCGCATGGCATTTGATGAATGGTAAATGGAAAATGACAGCTGAAAATAATTCAAGTCAACTTGTTAATTATAATATGATTACCTCGGGAAATTGGGTAATGACAGAAAATTTTAAACCTTATATTTTAGCTAATTACAACAGAGAGGTTGTGTTTTATGCCCCAAATACATTTATTCCTGACGACGATGGTGTAAATGATGTTTTTGAAGTGGTTTTTTCACCTGATGTTTATTGTGATATTATCGAATTTCATGTCTTTAACCGCTGGGGAGAATTAATTCATAGATCTCATGATGAAGCAATATGGGATGGAACATTTAAGGGATTGAAATGCCTAGATGGAACCTACACTTGGACAATCAAATACAAAGACTTGATATTGAATCGAAATTTTTCATTTACAGGACACATTAATTTACTTAAATAACCATGAATAAAATAGCCTTTTTCATTTTCTTACTATGCAATCATTTTTGCTTTCTCGCCCAAAACAATGTCGGTATAGGAACCTATACTCCACATTCTTCTTCTATACTTGAATTAAAGGCAACAGACAAAGGAATATTAATACCTCGATTGAGCACAACTGAACGCTTTGCTATTGCAAATCCAGAAAATTCATTACTTGTATTTGATACAAATTTTGATTGCTTTTATTATTTCACATCAAACAATGGCTGGATAAGTCTTTGTCCTGGCAACTCCGGGTCAGGAAATTCTAGTATTTTGTTAAACACCTCATCAGAACCCACAGGTGTTAATTGTTCTTTCGGAGGATTTAAAATTGAATTTGGATTCGATAGTAATTCAAATTTATTGCTTGATAATAACGAAGTCAATCCATCTATGACTAAATACGTTTGTAACGGAGGGCCAGGAGTACAAGGACCCCAAGGCGCTCAAGGTCCCGCTGGAATAAATGGGACTAATGGAACAAATGGTCAAAATTCGCTTGTTAAAACTACCCCTGAATCTGCAGGAGCAAATTGCGCAACCGGCGGTGTAAAATTAGAATATGGATTAGATGCAAATAATAACGGAATTTTAGATTTTTCTGAAATCGATGCAACGTTAACTCAATACGTTTGTAATGGAAGTGCTGGTCCGCAAGGTCCCACAGGCGCTACCGGAGCACAAGGAGTTCAAGGAGTTCAAGGTCCCGCAGGAACAAATGGAATGAATGGAAGCAATGGCTTGAATGGGACAAATGGTCAAAATTCGCTTGTTAAAACTACCCCTGAATCTGCAGGAGCAAATTGCGCAACCGGCGGTGTAAAATTAGAATATGGATTAGATGCAAATAATAACGGAATTTTAGATTTTTCTGAAATCGATGCAACGTTAACTCAATACGTTTGTAATGGAAGTGCCGGACCACAAGGAGCTGCAGGAATTCAAGGGCCACAGGGAATTCAAGGGCCAGCTGGGCCAACTGGTTCTCAAGGACCAATTGGATTGACAGGTCCTTCGGGAGCGACAGGACCCCAAGGTGCTCAGGGTCCTGTAGGAGCAAATGGAAATAACGGACTCAACGGTACAAATGGTCTGAATTCGCTTGTCAAAACTACCGTTGAATCTGCAGGTGCAAATTGCTCAACTGGCGGTGTGAAACTAGAATATGGCTTAGATGCAAATAGCAACGGAGTTTTAGATGTTTCTGAAATTGATGCGACGTTAACTCAATACGTTTGTAATGGAACCGCTGGTCCACAAGGAGCTGCAGGAGCACAAGGGCTACAAGGAATTCAAGGTCCTGCTGGACCAACTGGTGCAACGGGACCAACGGGACCAAGTTTGTTTTCAAATATGCAGGTATATGCCACTCCCGGCACTTTTACCTACACAATACCAGCTGGAGTAACAAAAATCATGGTAGAAGTTTGGGGTGGCGGTGGTGGTGGCGGGAATTCTTCCGCTACAGTTACTGGTGCTCTATCAAGTGGTGCAGGTGGCGGATATGGAAGATCCATTTTATCAGTTTCTTCGGGAACAAGTTATTCAGTTGTTGTTGGCGCAGGAGGGAATGCGGGCGGAGGTGACGGCGGGAACTCAAGTTTTGGAACATTAATTACCTCAACGGGCGGAATAGGAGGTAATTCAATAGGTATATATAAAATTCCTGATGGTGGAACAAGTAACGGAACTTTTAATATAACTGGAGGACAAGGAAATTTTGACTCTTCAAATACCGCACGTGGTCCATACGGAGGAGGTTCATATGGTTCTCATGGTGGAAGAGGTGGAACTAACGGAATATTAGCCTCTCCTGGAAATTCACCTGGTGGTGGTGGTGGCGGTGGGGCAGGTTATTCTGGTGCAACCTGGGTTCCAGGCGCAGCAGGCGGAGCAGGAAGGGTTGTAATATGGTATTAAAAAACAAATTATATGAATAAATTTTATTTACAATCAAAGGTTAGATCAACAGGAACGGCCTACTTGTTCTATTTCTTTTTATTCGGAACACATTATGCATACCTCAACAAATGGGGTTGGCAACTTTTATTTTGGTTCACTTTAGGAGGGTTTGGGCTATGGGCATTTTTTGATTTATTCACAATGAATGGAAAAGTGAATCGGTACAATTCCTTGCTATTTCAACAAATTGAAGATATTGAAAAAAAGGAGCGAGAAGCCGAACATGCCCGAAATCTTTCCATGATTGCCATGGCAAAAGGGAATGGATAACCATAACAACATTAAAACAATAATAAAAATTATATAATGAAATATCTTTTAATCTTAGTAATTGGGTTGATAATGAATACATCGCTCGCCCAACAATATCCTTGGACAGGCAAATGCGACCAAGCACAATCTGTGGCGGAAATGAACGAATGTATGACTAAATCATGCGATGAAGCAAAAGTCTATTTTGACAAAACGTATAATGCGCTTTTCAAAAAAGTCCAATCCGAACTTAAAAAAGCAAAAAAAGGAACTGTTCAATTTGATATCTTATCAAAGTATATTACTTATTTGCCAAGATTGAAAAAGAGTCTTTCTAACAATGCGCTTTGCATGTCGGAACTAGAATCAGCTTCAAGTCTTGATGGATCCGGCTACTATTTTATTAAACACGAAAGCTTCTTAAAACAAATGGAAAACAACATTACGGTTCTGAAAAACATGGAGGCGGAGTTGTCCAGTTTTAATTAGATTGAAAATTAAATGGAGTCCAGAAACCATTCAAACGGCGCGGAAACCAAAAAGCGAAACGAGTAGGTGTTATAACTTAATTTTTTAAAAAATGAAAACAGTTTTTACAAGTGTAATTATGATTTTGTCAACCAGTTGGATTATGTCTCAGGGAAATTGGACAAAGGAGGAAAGAAACAATTTATATGAAAACTACCTTTCGATTATTCCAACAAAAAACAAAGAAATTTCTAAGGAACAAAAAGAGAGTTTGGCTTTGTGCGCAATGAATTCAACGTGCGAAAAATACACAAAAATAGATTTTGCATCTAAAATAGAGATTGAAACAAAACGAATTTATGATGCTCAATTAGAATTGTGTGCAAAAAACTTAGGCATTAGCTTAAAACAAAATATACAAGAAGAAACTAAAGAACCTGTAAAAGAAACTATAGCAGAAAATATTTGGACAAAAAAAGACAAAGAGACTTTTGTTTCCGAAATAGTTCAATATCTTAAAAAATACCCTCACTTGAAAGAGGATGAAGTAAATTCATTGGAATCATGCTGTTTAAATCAAACTATTGAATCTTTATCCAAGTCTGACTATGACAACATGATTAATTCAGAAATTAAAAATCACATGGATAAATCTATTACGGCATGTGCTAATAAATTATCAATAAAATTAACTGCGCCGGTTGAGAAAGTGGTTGAAAAGAAACCTGAAATGTCTCCTAAAGAATTGCTTCTTGGAAATTGGAAAACAGATCAAGGATTTAAAATATCATTTAATTCAAATGGTACTTTTATAAAGGTTTATGATCAGAATTATACGACTGATCGTTATACTTACATTAAAGAAAGTCAAGTGCAAGGTGACTGGTTTATTGATTCAAAAGGAGTTATAACATTAAATGAAAAATGGACAGAAGAAGAAGTTAAATTGTTCAAATCGAAATTTCAAAATTACATCGCAACCAGTAAGTTTAGTATTACTGAAATTAAAACTGATTTCTTCACCATAAATAAAACAGAAGGTACATTTTGTTGTAATAGGGCAAATTCAAAACCAATATTAACTATTCAAGCAAATAAGATTCAAGAATAATTAAATATAGATTTGGGATATAAAAAATTTGAATTCATTGTAAAAAACATGTTTAAATTTTTATTTAATTTTAATCGTTGCATTGCACTCACCGGAATTGGGGTCTGATTTTCCATATGAGTGAGTGTGAATGTACCCATGACCACCGACACGAATGGTTTGAGCCGCTTTTCTCAGGGTTGGATTTCAATGAGCAATGGGAGGAGTTGGGAAGAATGTTGGGTTAATTTTTCTCTAATTTCTTCAAAATATCTGGCAGAAACTCATTGAGTTTAGAAAAGGCAAACCATCGTTTTCCGAGGTCTTTTAGGGAAGCACCAATGTGGTATAATTCCTTTCGGTCAAGAATTAGAAATCGGTCGTGGCCTTCGCTAAGTTCTCGAATTAGAATAGGTGGGTATTGAGCATTATGTTTAGCTAAATCAAGTTGAAGTCCATGAGAAATTTTTTTAGTGTAAATGATAGCCTCAACGTTTGCGGCGCGTTTACTGAGATGCATCAGTACAGATTCATCGATGTAATTATCAATCAAGATAATTTCTTTCTTTGCAGAACGAATAATTTTTGAAATCAACTCGTAAGCATCGAAGATTTGTCCGTCGAAAAAAACGCCTTGGTTGGGGATAGAATTTGTTTTTTCCAAAGCGCGGAATATTTTATCAATTCTTTCATTTGATTTTAGTTGATTGAGTTCAACTTGATTAAGGCGTTGAAAAACAGAAGCATTGTTCAACATAAACTTGCGCATTGAAACAAAGGCCTTAATAATATGAATACTGGCTTCAACAGCAACATCTGTATTCAAAACGGCAGATAACATAGTAACACCATGTTCTGTAAAAACCCAAGGCAGGTACTTTCTATGTTTACCTCTGCTTGACTTTTTATTTAAGGTGCCAATTTGGAACCTTAAAGATTCCCATTCTTTATCATTCAATTGAAAAGCAAAATCTACTGGAAATCTATTCAAATTTCTACTTACGGATCTGTTTATGTATTTTGTTTCAGTTTGATACATCCTTGCTAAGTCACTATCAAGCATTACTTGTAATCCCCTGACTGAATATATGATAGATTCTATATTTTGAGTTTGGTTAATATTCATCTTTAGTATGTTTATAAGTAAAATTTATTTGTAAATCTTCAATTCGATGCCCAATGAGTAAGTATTCACGCAAAATAGTTGTTGCCCAAATTCTGAAATGAATTCCCTGTTTGGATTTTACTCTATATCCTACAGAGAGAATAACATCAAGATTGTAGTAATCAATGTGTCTTTGTACTTTTCTTTCGCCTTCAAAATGAACTATCGCAAAATTTGCGACAGATGAAATTCCCTCCAATTCTTCTTTTAAAGCATTGTTAATGTGTTTACCAATAGTTTTAACATCTCTTCCAAACAGCGATGCAATTTGTTTACGATTCAACCAAACAGTCTCATTTTCAATGCGAACTTCAATGTGTTCAGTTTCTTCATTTGGTCGGTATAAAATGATTTCATTCCTCATAGTTTACTTTAAGTTAGTGAAATTTATCATTTGAAAAAAGCGAATGAATGATTTATTGTTCCCGAAAAGGCCCCAAAAAACCGCCTGGTGGAGTTTGTGATTGTGTTTGAATGATAAACCATTAAAATGGTTTTGGGAATAATCGTGGGAATTACACAATCGTTTCAATGAACGGCATTCTATTTTTCATTGACCAAACGGCATGATCCCAAATTTTTGAATATGATTTTGACATTTTTATAAATTTTCCTATTGAAGATAAGGATTTAATTGGTTATTTTTTAATCTTTATTTTGATTATTTATTCGTATTTTTAGTTTAAATTGAATATATGAAGAAGGAAATAGTTGTTAAGGGGATTAAAGTAAATGTCATTGAAAATCAACATAATGATTTGATTTCACTAACTGATATGACATTTGGTTTTAAGGAAGGTAGTGGATTAATTGGTAAATGGATATCAAATAAAAATACGCTTGAGTATATTGGTATTTGGGAGAAAATTCATAATCCAAATTTTAATTACCCCGAATTCGAGGTAATTGGAAATGAATCTGGGGTTAATCGATTCATTATGTCTGCGGGACAATGGATAGAACGCACAAATTCAATAGGATTTGTTGTGAAAGCAGGTAGGTATGGTGGCACCTATGCTTGTAAAGATATTGCTTTTCATTTTGCGATGTGGTTAAGTCCTGAATTTCAATTGTATTTAATCAATGAATTCCAACGCCTCAAAGAAGCGGAAACCAATCACCAAAATCTTCAATGGTCAGTTCAACGAATGATTTCAAAAATCAATTATCATATTCACACGGATGCCATCAAGGAAAACTTAATTCCAAAAACATTAACGAAGGAACAAGCTTCGATTATTTATGCAAATGAAGCCGATTTGTTGAATGTCGCATTATTCGGAATGACCGCTCAACAATGGAAGAATCAAAATCCGAAAACCTTAGGAAATCTGCGCGATCAGGCAACTCTTGATCAATTGGTCGTTTTGAGCAACATGGAGAGTATTAACGCTTTACTAATTCAACAAGGAATTTCATCACAGGAAAGAATATTACAATTAAACCAAGTAGCAATTTCTCAAATGAAGTCGTTGATGACGGCGAAAGGATTTAAGAGCTTGGCTAACAATTTGGATG
>CAZLVX010000088.1:0-8655 GCA_964562965.1 uncultured Lishizhenia sp. | reverse complement strand
TGTCTTGAGAATATCTTAAATTCTAAGTCCGGGCAAATCGTAGCATGTGGCGGTGGTTTACCTATAATTGCTGGAGTCATGGAACAAATGAAACGAGCGGGAATAGTAGTGTTTTTAGCGTCAGATCCAGAGCTCGCCTACCTTCGAATTCAAGCACAATCGAATCGTCCGCTTTTAGGACAAATTGAATCTTTCAGTCAACTTTACAATTCGAGATTTCAAACTTATAAAAATGCAAACATTACCTGTGCTGCTAATGGTACTCCTGACGAGGTAGCACTTTTAGTTTTGAATGCTTTGACTCAATTTGAGTTTTAAAAACCTGGCGGTCTCGTTGTTTGACTGCTCACAAAGTTCTTCAGGTGTTCCGCTAAATAATACGTCTCCGCCTTTTTCGCCCCCCTCAGGTCCTATATCTATGACATGATCCGCACATTTAATCACTTCCATGTTATGCTCAATCACAAGGATAGAATGTCCTCTGTTAATTAAGGCATTCAGGGAAATCAGCAATTTATCAATGTCATAAAAATGAAGTCCAGTAGTTGGTTCATCAAATATGAAAAGTGTATGTGGGGCTTGAAATCCTTTGGATAAAAAAGAGGCTAATTTAACGCGTTGAGCTTCACCTCCCGACATAGTACTAGAAGATTGCCCCATTTTTAAGTAACCAAGACCAACATCAACAAGAGGTTGAATTTTATCAATAATTTTCAGTTCCAATCTTTCTGGTGTTTCTTTGAAAAACTGAAGTGCATCTTCAAGTGTTGTTTCCAATAAATCGTGAATGGATTTACCTCTATACGTTACCTCTAAGGTTTCAGTTTTATATCTTTTCCCTTTGCAGGATTCACAAGTAAGGTGAACATCTGCCATAAATTGTATATTAACCGTTGTGGTACCTTCACCTTCGCACATTTCGCAGCGACCTCCTTCCACATTGAAACTAAAGAAACCGGGTTTATATCCTCTCAATTTCGCTAAAGCCTGACGAGAAAAGAGTTCTCGGATTTCATCAAAAGCCTTGACATATGTCACAGGATTACTTCTTGAAGATTTACCAATTGGGTTTTGGTCAATAAATTCGACCGCTTCGATGCTTTTTACATCGCCCATTAATTTACCAAATTTTCCAATTGAGTCTCCCCCTAAACCAAGTTCTCTGCGCAATGCTGGATACAATATCTCGCGCACAAGTGTAGATTTACCAGAACCTGAAACTCCGGTTATGCAAACTAAACTTCTTAGCGGAAAATCAACAGTAATGTTTTTTAAGTTGTATTGCCGAGCTCCCTCTATGGTTATTGCATCTTTTGATTTCCTTCGTTTTTGGGGTAATGAAATACTTGTATTTCCTTTTAAATAGTGTGAGGTAAGTGTTCTGTTTTCTTTTAATAAAGTCTCGAAATCACCCTGAAACACAACGTTTCCGCCGTGAATACCTGCCTTTGGACCAATGTCGATAATTTCATCTGCAGCGCGCATAATTTCTTCTTCATGCTCAACGATTAATACGGTATTTCCCAAAGATTTTAATCGTTTTATTACTTTAATAAGTCTTTCTGTATCTCTGGGATGAAGACCAATGGATGGCTCGTCTAAAACATAAATAGATCCGACGAGGCTTGAACCTAACGATGTTGCAAGATTTATCCGCTGTGATTCACCGCCTGAAAGTGTATTAGCACCTCTATTTAAAGTTAAATAACTCAATCCCACATCACAAAGAAATCCTAGTCGAGACGTAATTTCAGGAAGAATTCGTTTTACAATTTGTTGTTCTTGAGGGCTTAGTTCAATACTATTTAAAAATGCTAAACACTCGCTCACAGGCATTAGAACCAATTCTTGAATAGATTTTCCACCTATTTTTACGTAGCTAGCATCTCCTCTCAAGCGTGTTCCTTTACATTCTGGACAAGCAGTTTTGCCCCTATAGCGCGATAATAATACCCGATACTGAATTTTATATGTTTGGCTTTCTAAGAATTTGAAAAATGGACGAATTCCTGTGATGTACTTATTTCCTTCCCATAATGTCTTCTTTTGGTCAATAGTTAATTCCGAGTAAGGCCTATGAATTGGAAAATCAAATTTTTTTGCTTGTAATATTACTTCCTGTAAATATTCTCCCATGGTTTCTCCTCGCCAAGGAGCAACGGCGCCCTCGTAAATACTCTTAGTGACATCAGGAATAACGAGGTCTTCGTCTATACCTAAAATCATCCCGTAGCCTTCGCATGTTTTACACGCACCAAAAGGATTATTGAAAGCAAAAAAATGAGGGGAAGGCTCTTGAAATATTAATTCATCAAGCTCAAATCTGTTGTTGAACCATTCTATTTTTCCATTCTCAATGGAAAGTAAACCACATTCACCTTTTCCTTCCGAATAAGCTACCGAAATTGAATCTGTGTAACGGCTTATATTTGTTTCTTCATCAAAATTTACAACGATTCGATCGGTTACTAGGTAAACAGGTTCACCTGACTTAAGCTCATTTATTTCAGAAATTAATATAAATTTATTGTTGCAATAAACCCTATTAAAACCTTGTTTTTCAAATTGTTTAATTTTATCTAGTGTGCTTATTTTTGCAGAATCCTTTATTGGTGACAATAACGCAAATTTTGATCCTGTGTTTGCATTTTTAAGTTGTGATAATACGTCCTCAATCGTATGCTTTTTTACTTCATTTCCTGAAATTGGTGAATATGTTTTACCTATCCTAGCGAAAAACAACTTGAGGTAATCGTAAATTTCTGTTGTAGTTCCAACTGTTGATCTGGGGTTGGTAGAAATTACTTTTTGTTGAATAGCGATCGATGGAGCAACACCTTTAATGTAGTCAACATCCGGTTTGTCTAATTTTCCTAAAAATTGTCGTGCGTAACTCGACATACTTTCAATAAATCGGCGTTGGCCTTCTGCATAAACTGTATCAAAAGCCAAACTTGTTTTTCCGGATCCTGAAACTCCAGTTAGCACCGTTATTTTTCCGTGTGGAATTTTTACATCGATGTTTTTTAGGTTGTGAACCCGAGCTCCTTTAATGTCAATATGTGTATTCACGCGACAAATTTAACGTTTGAATAGGCACTGTTGTTGTCCCAACTTAAAATTCTTAATAAAATGCCTAAATTTATCCCAAAATACATATAGTTCAATGCTACAATCCTTATTTAGAAAAAAACCTGTTGTCGGCGTAATGACTGATGATGGCGTTCACGGTTCCGGTTTACATAAAGTATTAAATGTTCGTGACCTTACATTTTTTGGTGTAGCAGCAATTATCGGTGGTGGAACCTTTAGTGCAATTGGAAATGCTTGCGCGGCAGGAGGGCCAGGAGTTGTATTTTTATATATCATTTGTGCTGTCGCATGTGGTTTTACAGCTCTTTGTTATGCTGAATTTGCATCTCGAGTGCCTGTCTCTGGATCTGCTTACACTTATGCTTATGTTTCATTTGGTGAGTTGTTTGCCTGGATAATTGGATGGGCATTGATCATGGAGTATTCCATTGGAAATATCTACATAGCATTCTCATGGAGCGGTTATTTCACCAATTTAGTACCTGGGATACCAGAGTGGCTGACTACAAATTATTTGGATGCCAAAGAATTGGGTGATCCTGAAGCAATAGCAGCATGGAATAATGCGCCCGTTATAGGAGATTTACGAATTATTTTTGACCTTCCTGCGGTCGTAATTAATATTTTAATTACAGCCCTTGTTTTCATTGGCACTAAAGAATCAAAGCATTTTAGCAATGCTATGGTCCTAATTAAGTTGGCAATTATTTCACTTGTAATTCTTGTAGGATTCTTTTACATTGATATGAACAATTGGGAACCATTTATGCCCAATGGATTCGGTGGTGTAATGGCTGGTGTTTCAGCAGTTTTCTTCGCTTACATTGGTTTTGATGCTGTATCTACACTCGCGGAAGAAAGTAAGAATCCTCAACGAGATTTGCCAAGAGGGATGATTTATTCCTTGATTATTTGTACCGTCATTTATATCATACTTGCCTTGATTTTGACTGGGATGGTTTCGTATCAATACCTTGGAGTTGATGACCCATTAGCCGAAATTTTTAAAATGAAGGAAATTAAATGGATGTTATGGATTGTATCTATCGCTGCCGTGGTTGCCATGACAAGTGTTTTGCTTGTGTTTCAAATGGGCCAACCAAGAATATGGATGACCATGAGTCGAGATGGACTGATGCCAAAAAAATTCGGAAATGTTCATCCGAGATTTAAAACGCCAAGTTTCGCCACCATTGTAACAGGTTTTGTAGTTGGTGTTCCGTTATTTGTTACAAACGAAAAGTTCATTTTAGATTTTACGAGTATTGGGACCTTGTTTGCTTTCGTTCTCGTTTGCGGTGGTGTTTTGGTGTTACCGAGAAAAGAAAAAGAAGAAGGAAAATTTCATTTACCCTATATCAACAGTAAATATATTTTCCCCATACTCCTTGTTACTGTCTATGGCTTTTTAATTTATCAATATCCAGAATTTTTCAAAGAACAATTCAATGTAACTAATGAGAACATGGAAACGGCCTTGCCAATGATTGTGTTTTTTGTCGTGTGTGCCGTTATGATGCTTTTGAGTTTTATAAAAGAATTCTCCTTAATTCCTGTTCTCGGTTTAGTTTCTTGCTGCTACTTATTAACGGGAATGGCTTGGTCTAATTGGAAATGGTTTTTTGTGTGGATGCTAATTGGACTTGTTTTTTATTTTTCTTACGGTTTTAGAAAAAGTAAATTAGCAACCGATAAGTGAGAAGAAGTTAGTGTAGATTAATACCCTAGTTTTTCCTCAATTCCTCCAATCATTGCATGAATTATTTTTATATGAATTTCTTGTGCTCTATCAGCAAATTCTGAGTAAGGAGCTCTAATTTCTATGTCTGCCAGTTGAGATAATTTTCCACCGTCTTTCCCTGTGAGTACAATTGTTTTCATTCCCTTTTCTTTTGCCTTCTCTACGGCATTTATTACATTTTGAGAATTTCCTGAAGTAGAAATTCCAAGCAAAATATCGCCCTCGTTTCCTAATCCTTCTATAAATCGTGAAAAAATATAGTCAAATCCATAATCATTCGCCACACAGGTAATGTGTGATGGGTCAGAAATTGAAATAGCAGCAAGCGAAGGTCTATTATTACGATACCTACCGCTCAATTCTTCTGCAAAATGCATTGCGTCACTCATTGATCCACCATTACCGCAACTGATTATTTTATTGCCGTTAGCAATACTCTGACTCATCCAATCAATTGCTAACTCAATTTTTACAAAAGGGTTAGATTCAATGAACGATTGTAAAGTCTCAAGCGCCTCAGAAAATTGTTTTCTACTGTTAGTTTCTTCTTTCATTGATACAAAGTTATGAAATAAAAAAAGGTTGCCGTAATCGACAACCTTTTCAATGCTTTAACTAGTTTATTAGTTTACGCTAGAAGAAAGCTCAGAACCAGCTTTAAATCTAACACTTTTCTTAGCGGCAATTTTAATTACAGCACCAGTTTTTGGGTTACGACCGTTACGTGCTTGTCTTTTAGTAATGTCAAAAGAACCAAATCCTACTAAAGAAATTTTGTCTCCTTTTTTCAATGCTGCAGTTGTTGCGCCTACAAATGCGTCTAACGCTCTTTTAGAGTCTGCTTTAGACAATCCTGATTCAGCTGCAATTGCATCAATTAATTCTGCTTTGTTCATAATGTGTTGTTTAAATGAGTTAATAAAATTGTTTATCGAAACAAATATATCGGAATATCCATGCGGGCTTCATGTTTTGATTGAAAAAAACGCAAAAATGTTGAAAAAATGCACATTTTGTTAATAAACCCCTCTAAAACTAAGGTCTATTAAGGCTTTCACCGAGAATATTAGGATTCAGCGCAACTTGAACTTTTAATCGTGCGTGTTGTTTACGTTTTATTTAACTTTGAAAAATATGAAAGCGCTTGTAATAGGTTCAGGTATTGGTGGATTGGCAACAGCATTGCGCTTAAGAAAGCTTGGTTTAGATGTCGAAGTGTTTGAATCTAATGAGTTTCCTGGTGGAAAGATTAATTCAAAATGGATAGGGAAGTATCGTTTTGATATGGGGCCTTCTGTTTTTACAGAACCGGAATTGATGAACGAATTACTGCAATTAGCCGGACAAGAAACTTTTCCCTATAGAAAACTTGAGGAATCTTGTCGTTATTTTTATTCCGACGGATGTTCAGTAACCTTACCCGTAGACGAAAAGAAATTAATCGATGTTTTTACCTCTCAATTTGGAGAATCAGAACAAAAAGTAAAACGTTACCTAAGTCGAGTTAAAAAAAATTACGAGGCGGTTAAACCAGTTT
This sequence comes from uncultured Lishizhenia sp., assembly GCA_964562965.1. Classification (GTDB taxonomy): domain Bacteria; phylum Bacteroidota; class Bacteroidia; order Flavobacteriales_D; family Crocinitomicaceae; genus UBA952. The sequence continues at coordinate 2,284 of CAZLVX010000088.1, read as the reverse complement.
TTATTGAAGTGAGCTTACATCGATTCAGGCACCTATTAAACACAAAGCTCTTTCATGCTTTGAGTAGAATTCCGTTTTATGGATTGAGGAGTTCAATGAATGACAACAATAAACTTTTTTTCAGTAATCCAAAGACCGTTCAACTATTTAATCGATTTGCTACCTACAATGGTAGTTCTCCTTATAAGTCTCCGGGTATGTTGAACATCATCTCACATTTGGAGTTAAACATTGGACCTGCCATGCCCATCGGTGGAATGGTGGAAATCACAAAAAAAACATATGAAGCGTGTAAGTCGATGGGTGTGAAATTTAATTTTTCAGAAAAGGTAAATCAAATCACCCTATCCGAAAACCGTGTTTGTGGGATTACGACAAATAAAAACACCTACCAAGGAGATATTGTGGTGAGCAATATGGATGTTCATTTTACTTATGAAAAACTATTACCGTTGGTAAAAGCTCCCACAAACATATTAAATCAAGAAAAATCTTCTTCAGCTATAGTTTTTTATTGGGGAGTTAAAGCCAAAGTAAACGCTTTAGGAGTTCACAATATCATTTTCGCTGAGGATTATTTGAAAGAGTTTGATAGTTTATTCACAACTAAAACATTAACCGATGATCCAACGATCTACATACATATAACTTCAAAAGTAGAAGAAGGTGATGCTCCAAGTTATGGTGAAAATTGGTTTGTTATGGTAAATGCTCCCATTAATGAAGGTCAAGATTGGGATGAAATTATTGAAAGAACACGAGCAAACATCATTCAGAAAGTCAACAAAACCTTGAAAATAAATATCGAAGACTTAATTGAAGAAGAAGAATTTTCTGACCCGCGAAAAATTGAGCAACTATATTTCGGTAAACAAGGTTCGATTTACGGTAATTCAAGTAATTCTTCGTTTGCGGCTTTTTATCGGCATCCGAATTTTTCAAAACAGATAAAAGGACTTTATTTTGCCGGCGTAACGGTGCATCCTGGAGGAGGTATTCCTTTGGCCTTAAATAGTGCAAAGATTATAGAACGTTGTTTAAAAGAGGATTACGATTTAATCTGAAATTACACGAATCTGATTAGTAATTCGATTTAACTTTTCTCTAACCTCTTCCATAGAATTACCTGTAATTGTAATGTGTCCCATTTTTCGGAAAGGTTTGGTGAGTTGTTTCCCATACAAATGAGGGTAAACACCTGGTATTTTGATAATTTCATCTAATCCATCGTATCGAACAGGGCCATTAAATCCTTTTTCACCAACTAGGTTCAGCATCGCACCTGCTCGGATTTGTGTGGCATCACCCAAAGGAAGGTTTAAAATGGCTCGAAGATGTTGCTCAAATTGACTTACTATGCAACATTCAATCGTGTGATGTCCAGAATTGTGTGGACGCGGTGCAATTTCATTTATTAGCAAAGTGTCCTCCTTCGTTAAAAAGAATTCCACAGCCAGCAAACCCACCATTCCCAATTTTTCTATGACGTTTTTAGATATATTAACTGCCTCCTGCTCAATTTTCGCGCTTACATTCGCTGGAGAAAATAAAAACGATACCAAATTAGCCTCAGGGTCAAATTCACACTCGACTAAAGGAAAAACAGCGATCTCTCCATTCTCATTTCTCGCTACTATGGATGAAAGTTCTTTTTTGAATGGAATTAGATTTTCAGCAATTGATGGCGTATCGAAAGAGGTATCTATATCTTCAACTTTTCGAATAACGTTAACGCCTTTCCCATCATAGCCACCAGTTCGTAATTTATGAACAAAGGGAAGATCCATACTTTTTATCTCATCGAGTGAAGAGACATATTGAAATGGAGCTGTGGGTAAAGAGTTATCGAGGTAAAATTGTTTTTGAAGACCTTTATCTTTTATAATCTCTAAAATTTCAGGTTGAGGGTAAACTTTTTTTCCTTGAGATTGCAATAATTTCAGTGCTTCAATATTCACATTTTCTATTTCAACAGTAAGAATGTCTTTATCTGATCCAAATTGCATTACCGTTTCGAAGTCATTTAAACTTCCACAGGTGAAGGAGTGGGCAATGGAAGCACAAGGGGCTTGTGGATCTGGATCTAGGCAATGAATATGAATGTCGTAACTAATTGCAGATTGAATCATCATTCTGCCTAATTGTCCACCACCTAATACGCCTAGTTTTTTTCCTTCACCGTACCACTTATCTTTCATGAAACAAATATACGTCAAAAGAGATGTATACCTCAATATACGAAAGCTCTTTTGATTAAATTTTGGAAAATCGTACCTTTGTCACT
>CAZLVX010000087.1:0-8820 GCA_964562965.1 uncultured Lishizhenia sp. | reverse complement strand
GCTACTTTTTTACCCGCTTGGCTCCCGGGAATCCATTTTGGCATTTCTTTAATAAGATTGAATGCGGCTTTATCCAACTCGGGGTGTACACCTCGAGCCACCGTACACGAGGAAATACTTCCATCCGAATGAACCACAAAACGCACAAATACCTTCCCTTGAATTTCAAGTTCCTTACAATTAGTAGGATACACCAAATGTTCCCTGAAATACGCTGCCATGGCCGACATTCCACCGACAAATTCAGGCATAACCTCCGCAAAATCTAATATAGAGTCCTGTTGAATGGTTTCCGGTTCTGGAGCCGAGGGCGGATCTGGGGGTTCGATACCTCCCATAATGACAGGTTCGGGACCCGGGGTAATGGAAACTTCACCTGTGAGTATTTCAGGCGGAATAATATGTTTATTCAAACCAGAAGATAATGTGTCACTTGGCTTGGTCACGAGCGAATCTCCACTCTTAAGAACAGTTAATTCCGTCTTTGTCGTTTTGGGTTTTTCTAATTCTTTCGCTTCGTTTTCGTTAGGACCACATGAAACCAAACCAGCACAAACAATGGCAAGCAATAAAAAAGCATTAGACCTAAATTTCGGCTTTTCTAGCGCCTGCAACAGAATTGGTAAATCTTCCTGATGAAATTCAAACTGATCGCGTCGCAATCTACCACACGTTTGTTCATTGGGATGTTCGAGTAAATAAAGTATTATCTCCGAACGCGTAAATGAAGTGAAATCTACTACCTGTTTTTCACATGCCATGCAGTGTCTTCCATGTAATGAAATAGACATGTTCTCCCAATTTTCATGACACGGTTCTTTGATTTTTAGGTTCATAGTTTTTTAGGTTTGGTGACCGCATTTTCAATTATTGCGCCAAACTTTTATAGGTAACGTTCAGCGTTGTTAAATGATTTAGAAGGGACAGTTTGGAATTTGGAATTTGAACTATAATTTCGTATTTTTCTGTATAATTTTGCGATTTTATATCTATTTTTTGAGATTTAAGCCAATTCATCACCTGCGGTAATTGAGAAAAATCGCAGCTTATTTCAAATAAAAAATGATCCTCCGTTTCTACAATCTCTGAAGAATTTATGGCTTCTTTTGCAGCTTGACGATACGCTTGGATCAATCCTCCTACACCCAATTTTACACCACCATAATAACGTACCACGACGACCAAACAATTCGTGAGTCCGGCCTGTTGAATTTGCCCAAAAATTGGAGGTCCGGCAGTATTGGAAGGTTCACCGTCATCACTGTAACGATAATTTTTCATCTCTGCGCCTAGGCGAAACGCATAACACACATGAACAGATTGGGGGTGTAATTTTCGAAAATTGGCAATAACATCTTTAACCTCTTGTTCAGATGAAACCGATTGCGCAAAACCTAAAAACCGAGAGCCCTTTTCTTTGTAAATAGATTCACCCGAAGACTTAATGGTTTTGTAAAACACGCGAACAATTAGCGCATTCTTGGCTTTCTCCCTCCCATCATTTGCGCCATTCGCATCTGATTTTTCGATGGAGCCATTTGCAACTGTTGTTGCATCATTTTAATTTGATCGCGCAGCATTCCGTTTTTATCAAACTTCTTAGCTTCTCCCAATAAGGTAATCGCTTCTGTTTTTCTTCCAGACTGCGCACAAATTCCTGCTAAATGCATACGCGCAACAGCATTATCTTCTGACGTTCGAAGTCCTAGTGAAAGGGCCTTTCTCAACAAGGTTTCACTTTGATTAAATCCCATGTCTTGTGCGTTCATAAGAGCTTGCAAATACAAAATATATGCGTGCTGCCTTTTTGGTAAAAACTGTGGATGTGTTATTTTATTGATGAATTTTTTTGCCTTCTCTTGATCTCCTTTTTGCATTTGGTACAAAGCCCAAATCATTTTCTCATTTCTAAAAAAAGAGGCAATAAGTAACCCTGTTACCAAAATAAAAGTAATTCCCCAGCCCCAATGACCCGTTGCAAATAGCCAAACATTAAAGCTCAAGGCTGAAAGGGTTAACGCAATTCTGATGATAAATCCTGTCATATTTAATTAATTTAGAACGTAGAATTCAAAATTTAGCATTATTTTTCATTCTACATCGTTCATTTTACATTCTATTCAATTGTGGCGATACACTTTAACTCAATGGCAATCGGAGTGGGTAGCGAGTTAATTTCACAGGTTGTTCGGCAAGGCAAATTGTCTTTGAAATACTCCGCATAAATTCGGTTATACGTATGAAAGTCGCGCTTCATGTTCACCAAAAAAACCGTCACATCTACTAATTGATCCCAACTGGAACCGGACTCCTCCAAAATAACACGGACGTTGTCAAACACACTTCTACACTGCGCTTCAAAATCAAATTCTATAAAATTTCCGTTTTTATCCAATTTCAAACCTGGCACCGCAGAATCCGTATCATCGGAACCCGCCACTCGCGGACCAACCCCAGAGAGAAACAATAAGTTTCCTACGCGTCGCGCATGCGGATATAGGCCAACAGGTTTAGGTGCTTTGTTTGTTGAAATACGTTCTTGATTTGACATTCTTTTTTTTGGCAAATATAGGGATTATTGACGAGTCAATATTTCGTTCAATTGTCTTAACTTCGCAAGAATGAGTTCTAAACTTTCAATTGTTATTCCCACCTACAACGAAGAGGGAAATATTGCTTTGTTGTATGATCAACTGAAGGAAGTGTTGAATGAGGAGGGAATAGAACAATTTGAATTAATTTTTGTAAACGATGGAAGTTCTGATAAATCTCTTTCCGTAATTAAGGGGTTATCTGATCGCGACACTCGTATAAAATTCATTTCATTCAGTCGTAATTTTGGACACCAGCATGCCCTTAAGGCCGGCTTAGATCATGCCATGGGAGACGCCGTAATAAGCATGGATGCTGATTTACAGCACCCACCTGCACTCATACCTGAGATGCTAAAAAAATGGAAAGAGGGCGCTCAAGTAGTGTACACCATTCGTGAGCAAGAAGAAGGGATTTCTTGGTTCAAAAAACAGACTTCAAGCGGATTTTATTGGCTTATTAATAAATTATCCGAACATCCCATAATTGATGGTGCGGCAGATTTTCGATTGCTTGATAAAAAAGTGGTTGCTGAAATACGACGTTATCCTGAAAAAGAATTGTTTTTTAGAGGGATGATATCGGGAATTGGGTTTAAGCAATCCTCTATTCACTTTAAACCGAATAAACGCCACTCTGGTCAAACAAAATATTCTTTTAATAAAATGGCAGCGTTCGCCATCGCAGGAATTACCTCTTCGAGTGCTAAACCTTTGTACTTTTCAATTTATCTCGGTGCATTTATGGCGTTTTTGGCATTTTTATATGGGATTTACGCCATTTGCATTGCCCTATTCACAAACGATGCCATCACCGGTTGGACATCCATTGTTGCTTCTATCGTGTTTATTGGAGGGATCCAATTATTTGTGATGGGAATAATAGGTGTATATTTAGGAAAAGTATTTAAGGAAAGTAAAAACCGTCCACACTATATTATTGACGAAACGAACCTGTAGCATGCGAAATGTCAGTTTGAAATTGCTATCAATTGTGAAAAATCAGCCATGGTTGTTGCTAATATTTTTCCTTTTCGCTGGTGTTTTTGCCTCTATTACTTTTGTAAATCACTACTTTTTTCGAACCTATGGTTGGGACCTTGGGATCAATCACAACGCTATCTGGGATTATGCGCATTTTCGATGGAATGACTGCATGATCATGCTTCCCCACAAAGCTTTCAGTAATGTTCTTTCGGATCACTTTTCACTTTATCCGCTTTTGATTTCTCCATTTTATTGGGTTTTCGGAACGTGGACAATGTTGTTGTTGCAATTTGCTTCCATACTATTCGGCGGATGGGGTGTTTACCGATTTGTTCAGTATTTGGGCGCATCACCCCTATTAGCCCGTATCGCGCTCGTGCATTTTTTTGGATTTTATGGAATATACTCCGCCCTGGGGTTTGACTACCACGATAATGTAGTAGCTGCGATGTTTGTTCCGTGGTTGCTCTTGGCTTTTCACACAAAAAATTGGAAACAAGCTGTACTTTTCTCAGTCCTCATTATGATTTCAAAAGAAAATATGGCACTATGGTTAGTATTTATCGGATTTGGGTTGTTTTTCCGCGGAATGATTACGAAAGATAAAAGCTTACTTATTTGGTCGGGATCGCTTTCACTCACGGCATTAGTCTTTTTTATTTTAGTGATTAAAGTAATCATTCCAAGTTTGGCATTACCGGGTGGAGAGTACATGCACAATTCGTTCACGGCACTAGGTAAAGATTTCGGGGAAGTGTTAAAAAACATTTTTTTACATCCACTTGATGCACTCAGCCTATTGGTTGAAAATCATCTTGGTCAGATAGAATATGACGGCATAAAAAAAGAAACCTATATCGCCTTGCTATTTGCTGGAGGAATCGCACTTGTTTTTACTCCTGAATATTTAATTATGCTGTTGCCAATATTGGGACAGAAAATGTTCAATGACGATCCAAGTCGATGGGGCATAAACTATCATTATTCCATTGAATTTGCTCCACTGATAGTGATTGCGTTTTATACTGTATTATTGAAATTACCCCATTACAAGCACCTGTTTAGATTTGTACAACCTAATTCCCTTCCACATCAGCGGATTCATGTAGTAGGCGCATTTGTCGGCGTATCGCTATGCATAGGTAGCACCATTCACTTCATGGACAACCGCGTTTCGACTTGGTATAAAAGGGAAAATGTTAAGTTTTATAGCGCTGAGCATTGGCAACAGAATTTCGATGCTTCTGAAACGCACGCGCTGTTGGCCTCCATCCCTGAAGATGCCCGTGTTAGCGCACAATCCGCTTTAGCTCCACACTTGGCTTTTAGGGATTATATCTACCATTTTCCCTACATTGGAGATGCTAATTATGTTGCCTTATTTGTCATTGATCCCAATCCTTATCCCTTAAGTTGGGATGAATATGAAAAAATGATCATCGACATGAAAAACTCTGGAAAATGGGAGGTGTTTAAAGAAAATAATGCCGTATTAATTTTGAAAAAGAAATAACTCACCTGTTTGAACGTTTAAAATCCATGCGTTTACTTATTATTGTTTTTACGGTTTTCACTCACTTTCAAATTTTCGCTCAAATTGGCGTGAGAGAATGGCGGTTTCATGTGAATACGAGTAAAGCCATTGATGTCGTTGCTTCTGATGAGTTGATCTACTGTGCGCTTGAAAATGGTGTCCTTCAATACGACCCGGAATCAAAAGAATATGGATTAGCCACCGCTGTAAATGGGTTGTCTGATATTCGGCCAAGCAGTTTATGTTGGTTAGAAAATAGCCGCGAACTTGTGATTGGCTATGAAAATGGCAACCTTGATTTTTTAAAAGGAATCGACGTGATTAATTTACCTGCTATTAAACTTGCATCCATTCCAAATTCAAAAAGAATTAACAAATTCACTTTTTACCAAGATTTCCTTTATGCTGCTACCGATTTCGCAGTTATAAAAATTGATGTCGTAAAAAAGGAAATAAAAGACACCTATTACCCGACAAATAGCCTTTCTCCGATTTTAGATTTGTATTTTTCTGGGGATAGCATCTATGCCTTGTCAGCCACAAAACTTTACCGTGGTTTGTTGACTAATCCAGCGCTTCCGGATCAAAGTCAATGGCAAGAGGACGATAGACTTCCGGTTCTTACAGGAAATTTAAGTTACACGCAAGTAAAACCTTTCGCCGGAAAACTCTTGTATTTACAGCAAAATGCGGCTTTCGGAAGTGACACTTTATTTGCATATGAAAATGGAAATCGCTCTGTAATTTTTGGAGATGCCAGTTCTGTCCAAATTAATAGTATTTCTATTCAAGACAATTTATTGCTCATTAATAACGAGGGAAGTATTTTGGTTTACAACGATGCGTTCTCTTTGGATAGCTCCTATTCTGCTGCAAATTTTGGCACTTGGTTTTCGGTGAAACAATCCACATACGGGCCTAAAGGTTTGTGGTCGGCCGACAACGAAAAAGGATTGGTTTATTACCCGAATCAATTTGACTTTCAACCCGTTTCAGCAAGGGGTACACGAAATAGTTATTTCTATTCCATGGATTGGCAGCAAGGGAAATTAGCCATTGGATCTGGTTATTTATTAGATAAACTTCCCGCTTTCAGTAAAAATGGTATTCACTTTTTCGAAAAGGAAAACGAAGAAGAGAAATGGCGTTTTAGAGACGTTTATGAAACTTCCTGTTGGGACGGATTGAATATTTGGGACATGTTGGATGTCTCCATAAACCCGAAAAACCCTACAGAGTATGCGGTAAGCACTTATTCTGAAGTTCCATTAACGGTTTTTAAAGGCGATTCATGTGAAATTTTTACCGATGCAAATTCCACACTTGAAAAAACAGCAATTGGGAACGGATGGAGTTTAGTGTCTGATGTAAGTTACGACGACAAAGGAAATTTATGGTGCTTGAATGGATATTCAGAAATGCCCTTAAACGTTCGCTTAGCAAGTGATGGCTCATGGCAGAATTTCGATTTAGGAGCGGCCGCTAAAAATAAATATACCAAGAAAATGGTCATTGATTTTGATGGGAATATTTGGTGCGCCACTTATAACTCTGGCTTGTTTGGTTATTCGTATGGGGAAAGTATTGAGGATATTTCAGATGACGGGCGCATTAATCTTCAAACTGGAGAAAATGCTGGAAATCTTCCTTCGGAGAATGTAACAGCTATTGCAGTGGATTTTGACGGAGAAATTTGGATCGGAACAGATGCTGGCTTCGCGATTTTATACAATGCCTCGAGTGTGTTTTCTGCCGGTGCTGGTAATTACGATGCACAGCGAGTAAAGGTAACTTTTGAAGGTAACGTTGAATACGTGTTAGGTTCTACGCATATTACGGATATCGAAGTAGATGGTGGAAATCGCAAATGGGTTGGCACGGCAACCTCTGGCATCATTCTGCTTTCTTCCGATGGATCAGATATTTTAGCGCAATACACCACAGAAAACTCCCCTCTTATCTCAAACGTGATTTTTGATCTTAAATTAGACCAAAATACAGGCGAACTGTTTATAATTACTGACAAAGGGTTAGTCTCTTTTCGTACGAACTCAAGTTACGAAGACCCGAGTTATGAAAGTGCTAAGGTATTTCCAAATCCTGTGAGGCCTGGTTATTCTGGTCCCATCACCATTCAAGGAATTCGGTATAATTCAGATGTTAAGGTTACGGATGCAGCGGGCAATCTTGTCTACAAAACCACATCCAATGGGGGAACTGCAACTTGGGATGGTAATAACTTAGAAGGCAAGCCCGTTTCAAGCGGAGTGTACTTTATCTGGACAGCTCAAAATGAAGGTAAAGGGAAAAAAGTTGGAAAAGTCGCTATTGTTAGGTAGAGAATCAAAAAGACTTCGTTTAGAAAACGTAAACAGGTCTACTCCTCTTCTCGGTAATATTCATTGGCTGTAAAATACTCCAACATTGCTTCTTTCAATAAAAACTGCTGTTCTTTGTGTTCCAAAGGAGGTAATTGCTTACACAATTTAAAATGTGGCCAACCGTCTTCGTCTCTTCCTTCGAATTCATAATAACCATAAGGCTCTAGCAGGGTGCAAATGGCGATATGAAATAATTCTGTTTTTTCTTGTTTGGAATAATTTTGATGTCCTTTTCCTAACTCGTTTACGCCAATAAGAAATAACATCGCTTGTACATCCATTCCTGCGCCAAACGTTATTTCTAAGTGTTGCTTAAGGCGTAAAAATCGTATTTCTATATCGTGATCCATTACGCAAAGGTAGGCGAAAAGGATTACTTAAGTAGAAATCCAACCGACTGATCTCCTACTTTCAATGTGAATTCTCCCGGTTCGGTTGTCCATTGATTAGTTGAATTTACAAATTGTAAGTCTTTTGAATCGATGGTAAAGACAAGATTTTTTGATTGACCCGGTTCCAAACTTATTTTTTCAAAATGTCTTAATTTTTTATTTGCCGGAGTAATACTTGCATATTCGTCAGTGATGTACCATTGAACAACTTCTTTACCCGCTTTTGGCCCTGTGTTTTTTACATCAATGGAAGCTTTAAATTTTCCATCTCCTTGGTTTTCAATTTTGAGATTTGAATAAGAATAAGAGGTGTAACTCAATCCAAAACCGAAAGGCCACTGCGGATCTATGGGTTTAGCATCCAATTTATTTGTTTTCGACTCTGAATTTACATAGTCGTAATATTCAATTACACCATCGTATTTCGGATACGTGTAGGGTAATTTTCCCGAAGGATTTACTTTTCCCAACAAGACTTCAGTTAACGCATCTCCCCCCATGTCGCCCGGTAAGTAAGCGTTTAGGATAGCTGCGCTTTTTGGTTCTATTTCACGAATGATATGAGGTTTCCCAAAAAGAAGAACTAAAATTACGGGCTTACCGGTTTCTTGAAGCGCTTTGACTAATTCTTGTTGTTCCTCGCAAAGATTCAGGGATTTAACATCTCCTGGTTTCTCCGTAGCCGGCATTTCACCTAAACAAATAATTATTTTATCAGCTTGTGCAGCATTTTGCAAAACTTTCTCTTTATTTTCTACCTTACATCCTTCCCAACCATTTACGCTGGATAAATCATAACCTTTTTCAAACACTAGATTCTGTCCAAATTCCTTTCCAAGAGAGGCGCGAAAGGTCATTGCACCCTTGGTATTAAAAGAAGTATCTTCACCTTGCCAGGTATGTGTCCATGCGCCATTGTGAAAAATCAAGTTATC
>CAZLVX010000086.1:0-8889 GCA_964562965.1 uncultured Lishizhenia sp. | reverse complement strand
GACATTCTCCGAACCATGTGTACTTTAGCATTACGAGATCTATCGATACCAAAAAACTTAAAATCTCCCACTTTCTTCGGATAAAGTCCAAAGTCGTCACCTTCATAAAAGGAGTATATGCCCGTACTTTTGTCACTTTCATTGAACCCCGTGACGTAAACATCCTTCAAATTGATATATAGTGAATCAGCATTCCATTTTTGCAATGAAAACTGTGTCTTTCTCTTTTCTCCTTTTCGCTCTGTTAAGGAAAGAAGTTTATTTGCACGAATGTCGTATCCCCAAATATCATATTGCGATTGAAAGTAATAGATTGTCTCATCGTGATTATAGCCGTATGTCTCCATTGGACCTGCAAGCATTGGTTGACCATTTATTTCTTCTGTCCAAACGACATCTGTGAGGTTACACGTAATACAGGTCTCTTTTGAAGAATTAAGATCCAGCATGAAGTGTTGTTTTTTATTTGGATCGAAATAACTAAAGTATTTTCCTTTAGGTGAAATTCCACTATGATAGGACACACCTGATTTTACTAAGTTTGTTTTCCCTGTTGTTATATCAATGGTGTAAACATCTTCTAATGCAGGACTTTTCCATTGCGCGCTAACAGCATAAGCCATATTAGAAGTCGCAATAAGTTTAGTACCTTTTATTTTCGTTTCAATGGAAACATCTAATGTGTCGTTGGAAAGTGGAAATAAAGTCAAATCTCGTGTATTACCAACAAATAGTTTTGTTGCTGGTCCATCTCTATCTAACTGAACAAGCTGTTGAGGTTGAATATATTTGTCGTTGTAATGCCAGATATCCACGTGAACTTTTTCATTATCAGTTAGGGTATCTTTTTCATTTTTGACTCGATCAGCTACTTGAAAATATAGATAATCAGAGTTCTCAATGAAGGCTAATTCACCAGCTTCATAAACCCCTAATGTGGTATCAAAGTCATAGTTAAAGGTGTCGCCTAACACCCACATTTCTTGATTATTTAAATTAAAAACATGAAGATCGAATTGCTTGTTTTCATTGGTGTCTTTCGTTGCAAAAAAAGCAAATTTATCTGCAGTTGAATTCCAAACAGGCAATTGAATGGAGGTATGATTCCTTGATTCGAAAATTAATTCAGGAACCTCTTCGACGGTCATCAATTGTAGGTGGAACGAATCGGAATCTTCCTTTTTTTCGTGTTGAATAATAGCCAAAAACACTCCCGATTTTTCAAACTCGAATTCTGTTACGTTTGGTTTTCGAAATTTAAATTCTGGGGTGTATACATTTAGAGGATAACCGTTTGATTCAATAGGTTTTGGAGTTTTATCTTTTCGTTTGAAGATATTTTTTTTCTTCTTAGATACTGCAGCAGGCACTTTTTCGGTTGTGTAACCAATTACAGATCCCTCTTCCGCCATTTTTACGGACTTTAATTTAGGGACAACTGTCAATGAATCATCCTCCAAAGAATAGATTAATAAAGAATCTTTAGGCCATTTTTTCTTTTCAATTTTGTTGATTTCACAAGATCTTAGTGTATCGTATCCCGGTGTAATGGTAAGCGCTATAAATGATTCATTTTTTGGAAGTAAGACATTTTTACCGCGAGCGAACGAATCTATAAGGGAATCCATTGTGTTGTAAATGAAGAGATAACCGTCACCAATGAGTGGATTTCTTTCGTAAGCAACAAATTTACCATTGTGGGATAATTGTACTTTTTCAGTTCTTTTCCATTCCTTATAAGCTTTATGGTCAATTGTTTTTTTTTGCGAGAAAAGCATTAAGCTTATAGATGAGAAGATTAATGTGATAAATTGATTTTTACTCATGTTCCTTTTGAATTTTTTTAGTTTTAAGGGTACTCAAATATACACCAACAAAAATGATTAACATAAAGCCAATTTTTTCAAAACTGATACTGTCGCGATAATCTTCAGACCAATTTAAGGTAGCAAAAAGAAAGGTAAATCCCACAACAAAAATTGCCTGTGTGTAAATATAGGCACTAGAAACGGATGGAGAAAGAAACTTCAAACCGTACATCGTTAGCAAATAAGTGAGAAAGGTTACCCCAACGACAACGTAGATAATTTTGAGCCAAATCAAAGTTGGAAATTCAAAGGAAGTTAGCATTAAGTCATTTACCGTGGGTGGAAATAAGAGGACAAACACTAAACCGAAAGTGAATACCCAAGTTATTACGGTCAATGGTTTATAACGAAGCATCAATGGTTTGGCGATTACTAAATATATGGCATAGCTGAGCGCATTCAGAAATAAAAATATATCTCCTTTCCAAGAATCGGTAGAACCAGTTGCGCCTTTCCATGTGAGAAGAACAGCACCAACAGCCCCAATAAAAATTCCAATAGTATTAAGAGCTGTAGGTTTATCTTTAAGTAAAAAATAAGATAAAATAAGTACCATAATTGGGTTTAAGGCCATTATTATTCCTGAATTTATAGAGGAGGATAAATTTAATCCATGAAAAAAACAAAGCTGATTTACGGCTACTCCAAATAATCCACAGAAAGCTAGTCGAATAAAATCTTCCCTCAGAATTTTTTCACGTCGAATAAAAATTAACAATAACCAAAAAAGAAAGGTGGCACCAACAACTCGGAATAAAATGAAAACATTTGGACTCAAGAAATTAGGCATTATACCTTTTGCGAGCACATGACTTGCTCCGTACAATACATTCACAAACAATAATGCCAGATGAGCCTTGCTATCTTTCATGTTAACCAAAGAAACGCCACTTAGCACGCAATGCTGTCTTTCGAAAATCGTCTAGTTTTTCAGAAATTTTTGCACCTTCCAATTTTCTAAAAAACTTAACCGTTCCTTTACCTTGTTTAAAATCCATTTCATCTCCAAAAATTGGAATAACAGCAAGGAACCCAACTTCTCGGTCGACCAATTTAATTGGAGCTAAATCGTTAGAAAGGGCGATAGGTCTGCTAATAATAAAATGATTCTGCCGCATGGTTTCAGACAGCGCTTTCATCTCTTTTCCGCAGGGCATTGTATGACCGTGCCCAAGCCACGTTTTGTTTGTAATCACATAGTTTTTTAAGCGAATCAACCAATGTAACACCCAATTGAATTTTGGGTTGTTGAGGTCTTGAATTTCCCAATAGCTGGGCAACATAAAGTACAATTCTTTGTGCGCCTCATCCACATGTTTTTCGTGCGTATTCATGGCGCAATCGGATAATCCGTTCGTCATTAAGATGGAAGAAAGTGGCTGCTCTTTTGACTTAAAAAGTAACAGTTCTTCTCCATTAAAATCTATTTTTTCGGGAATACCCAATCTAAGTATTAACGCGTCATAAACTTCCCCCATGCCGTAAAGGTACGCTTTTAGCTTAAAATTTCAGGTCTGAAAGATTTAATTATCCTCCCGGTTTGTGATGATATTTCTGCAGAGTTTTTACACGAGAATTCTATGGCAACATATCCAGAGGTTTGAAGGTGAACAGATTCCCCAATAAGTGATGAAGCGAATTCAGATATACCTTCGTTGTGTCCGATAAGAAATATATCCTCTTTGGTTTCTAATGAATTGACAAACATCAGTAACTGGTTACTTCTTGCTAAGTAAAGTTCGGGATAAACTTGTGGCTGAGAATTCGGAAAAACACCCTTTGCTGTCTGTATGGTGCGATTTGCCGCACTTACGAAAAGCGAGAAAGTTTCTATCTTATCATTTGCGAAATAATCTTTTAAATACTGAATTTGGCGTAGGCCTTGTTCTGCAAGATTTCTATCAAAATCCTTTCCGGAAGTAGCGTATTTTTCGGTTTTAGCATGACGAAGAAGGTGTAGAATCACAACACTTTATTTTTCAATAAAAATGCACCTAATTTATGAAAATAGGGAAGGTGTAGGTGCTCCTGGAGTAACATCAAATGTTCAATTCTGTGGCAATCGGTTCCAACAAAATCAAAGGCTGCTGCATCAATCAGTCGTTCGGCTTGTTTTCGTATGTCGGGACCATAATGTCCGGTAAGGGAGTTAAGGTTAATTTGAATATTAATGCCTTTCGTTCGCCACGTTTCAGCCTTCTCGATGCTTCCTAAATAGTAAATATAGCGTTCAAAATGAGCGACTACAGGACGGTAACCATTCGATTGTAGTTCAAAAAATAATTGATCTATAAATTGAGGAGGGGAATGAAATGCAAATTCAACCAACACATAATTATCTCCGAAAGTAAGAAGTTCTTTATTCTTTATTTTCGGCATTAACGTTTCATCAAAATAGTATTCTGCAGCAGCTTCAATTTCAATTTCTAGACCGAGTTTGGTGATTTCTTCTTTTACTTTGGCTAAGCCACCCAATATAATTTCTGGTGTATTTGGGAATCCGTCGGACATAATGTGAGGAGTGGTTATTACTTTTTTATAACCCAATTCCTTAAATTTTGTAAGCATGGCAATGGTGTGGTCCATCGTTGGTGATCCATCGTCTATGCCTGGTATTAAATGACTGTGTAGATCGATACCAATTTGCGCCAAATTAAATGGCGGTAAAACTTCTTTTTTCTTGAAAAAATCGAAAATACCCATTAGCGATTTCCGTACATTGTTTCGTAGTATTCTTGATAAGATCCGCTGGTAACCTTTTCCACCCATTCTTGATTTGATAAATACCAATCAACCGTTTTTGAAAGTCCTTCCTCAAAAGTTATAGATGGTTTCCAACCCAATTCTTTTTCCAACTTAGAGGCGTCAATAGCATATCGTTTATCATGACCTGCGCGATCTGTCACATAGGTAATGAGCGACTCCGATTCTCCCGCTGCCCGACCAAGTTTCTCGTCCATGACTTTGCAAAGGAATTTTACTAATTCAATATTAGTCCATTCATTTAAGCCACCAACATTGTAAGATTCACCAATTCTTCCTTTGTGAAAAATTTCATCAATAGCACTTGCATGATCAACCACCCATAGCCAATCTCGAATATTGTCACCTTTGCCATAAATTGGCAATGGCTTTTTGTTTTGAATATTATGAATCATCAAGGGGATCAACTTCTCAGGAAAATGATGACTTCCATAATTGTTGGAGCAATTCGACATCTTCACAGGTAAATGGTACGTATGGTAAAATGCCATTACAAAATGATCGGAAGAAGCTTTTGATGCCGAATAAGGACTTCTCGGGTCGTAAGGAG
This sequence comes from uncultured Lishizhenia sp., assembly GCA_964562965.1. Lineage (GTDB taxonomy): Bacteria > Bacteroidota > Bacteroidia > Flavobacteriales_D > Crocinitomicaceae > UBA952. Next base: position 3,708 of record CAZLVX010000086.1, on the reverse strand, counting down.
TTTCCTCGGTGAATAAACCAGTGTCTCCCAAGCTTCCATATACTTCGTCAGTAGAAACATGATGAAAAACGTGTGCTTCACCTTTCCATGCATCTTTCGCTGTATGCAATAAGTTTACTGTTCCAACTACATTTGTCATCACAAACTCCATAGGCCCTTCTATTGACCTATCTACATGGGATTCAGCAGCCAAATGGATAACATCAGTAATGCCGTATTTATTAAAAACTCCTTTTACTGCTTCGGCATCCACTATGTCAATTTTCTCAAAGCGATAGTTTGGTAGGTGTTCAACATCGGATAAATTGGCAAGGTTTCCAGCATATGTTAACTTATCTGCATTTACGACCAAGTAGTTTGGATAATTAGTTAAAAAGCGCCTTACCACATGTGAGCCGATAAATCCTGCACCACCTGTAACTAGAATTTTACGATCAAAATTTTCCATTACAAACTCCAATATTCCAAGTCCTTAATTTTCCCTCTGAAAATCCCTTTAACATCGATGAAAACACCTTTTTCGTTTTTCATTATTCCTTTAAAGTAGAATTCGTTGAGACCAAGGTATTCCTTGTGATTAACAGCAACAATAATTGCGTCGTAGTCGTCATCGCATTGTGTTTTGAGCTCAACACCATATTCATGAAGCATTTCGTTGTAGTCGGCATGTGGATCTACAATGTGGACATTTACCTCATAGGTTTTCAATTCGTTCACGATGTCAATGACCTTGGAATTTCGGATGTCGCTAACATCTTCTTTAAACGTAGCACCCATGATCAATACCTTTGTGTCTTGGATATGCTTTCCTTGTTTAATCATTTTTTTCGCTGCCTGTTCTGCGATATATGCCCCCATTGAGTCGTTAATCTTACGTCCACTCATAATAACTTGTGCATGATATCCAGCCTGCATGGCCTTGTGTGTCAAATAATAAGGGTCTACACCAATACAGTGTCCACCAACAAGACCAGGAGTGAACTTTAAAAAATTCCATTTGGTACCTGCAGCTTCAAGTACATCAAACGTATTAATTTTCAATTTATTGAAAATAACAGAAAGTTCATTGATGAGGGCAATGTTTAAGTCACGTTGCGTATTCTCAATGATTTTGGCTGCTTCGGCAACTTTAATAGTTGGAGCTCTGTGAACACCGGCTTTCACAACCAATTCATAAGTTTTTGCAATTTGATCTAGCGATTCGTCACAACAACCCGATGCTACTTTAATAACATTTTGGAGGGTATGCTCTTTGTCTCCGGGATTAATTCTTTCTGGTGAATACCCAACTTTAAAATCTTGTTTGAATTTGAGCCCTGACATTTCCTCAAGTATTGGAATACAATCTTCCTCTGTACATCCCGGGTATACCGTCGATTCAAATACAACATAATCTCCTTGTTTAAGGACTTTACCGACCGTTCTACTGGCACCTAAAAGCGGTTTGAGATCGGGAAGATTTGCTTCATCAATTGGCGTAGGTACAGCAACGATAAAAAAGTTCACATCTCGTAAATCTTCTATGTTAGCGCTGAATAGAATGTCGCAACCTTCGAAAGCAGAGGCATCAAGTTCATTGCTCGGGTCAATATTTTTCTTCATCAAGTCAACGCGTTGTTGATTGATATCAAAGCCGACAACTTTTATTTTTTTTGCGAATTCAAGAGCTATGGGAAGTCCTACATACCCTAGACCGATAACAGCGAGTTTCGCTTCGTGGTCAACTAGCCGTTCGTAAATTAGTTTATTCATATTAGTGAGTGTAGATTGATTGATTGTTTCGTATTTTATAAATTCTTTCGATAATTTCCACAACCTTAAGGCCTTCTAGCGCATTTGTGGTTGGAGATGTTCTACCTTTCAAGGTATCAATAACATTGGAAATTACGTAATTGTGATTTGCCGCTGATCCTTTGTAAGGGCCATAATCATTGGCAGGATTTGATGGTTTCAGTGTTGGCATTTCGTAATCTTTTATGTTGCAAACCTCCACTTCGTTCATGTATTGTCCACCGATTTTCACGCTTCCATTTTTACCAACAATGGTCATGGAAGATTCAAGGTTTTGGTTGGCCACCGCTGTTGAATAATTAATACAGCCCATTCCGCCATTAATAAAGTCAAAACTAACAAATCCCGAATCTTCAAAAGCTGTGGTATCTTTATGGTTAAAGTCGGCGAATTTCCCTTGAATGTTGTCAATATCACCAAACAACCAATACATGATGTCAATGAAATGTGAGAATTGTGTAAATAGCGTTCCCCCATCTAAATCTTCTGTTCCTTTCCATCCTCCGGGTTTGTAGTAGCGCTCGTCGCGATTCCAATAACAATTTAATTGCACCATGTAAATATCACCTAGAATACCTTCAGATACAATTGATTTTATCCACTCCGAAGGGGGAGAGTACCTGTTTTGCATCACGCAGAATACTTGTCTTGAAACTTGCAAAGCTTTGAAAATTATTTCTTCGCAACTTGTTTTTGTTAAGCCCATTGGTTTTTCGCAAACAACATGTTTTTTCGCTTCTAGAGCTTTCAAAGACTGTTCAGCGTGCAATCCATTGGGTGTACAAATATTGACAACATCAAATGATAATCCACTTGAAAGAAGTTCTTCAATACTGCTAAAAAATGGCACATCGAAATCTTGAGCCCCACATTCTTCCTTGGTGCGGATGTCTACCATTGCCACTAATTCTCCTTCGTTGTCACGGCGAATCATTTCTGCATGTCTTTTTCCAATGTGACCAGCGCCAACAACAGCAAACTTTATTTTTGTATCGTTTGTCATCCGATTTTACTTACGTTATTATTTTCTAATTTATATTTTTCTTGGCTCTCTGGGCAGATGGCAATTCCGGAGGCATCAAAATTTAGTCTGTGACCGAATTCGCTCATCCAACCTATTTGTCTTGCTGGATTTCCAACTACTAGCGCGTAGGCAGGGATATGTTTTGTGACCACTGCACCTGCACCTATAAATGCATATTCACCTATGTCGTGACCACAAACTATTGTAGCATTTGCTCCGATACTCGCTCCTTTTTTAACAGTTGTTTTACTGTATTGTCCTCTTCTGTTTACACCACTTCGTGGATTTATCACATTGGTGAAAACCATTGAAGGACCAAGAAATACATCATCTTCGCAGATAACTCCAGTGTAAATAGATACGTTGTTTTGTACCTTAACGTTATTTCCTAAAATCACATCGGGTGATACGACAACATTTTGACCAATGTTGCAGTTTTCGCCCATTTTACAATTTGGCATGATATGAGAAAAATGCCATATTTTGGTTCCGTTTCCTATTTGACAACCGTCATCAATGATAGCAGATTCATGGGCGTAATAACTCATATTATTTTATTATGTATTTGTCGAAATTGTAATGATCTGTTTCCATTAACTCCTCTTGAGTCAAGGTTTTAAAAAACGCGTAAGTTCTTTTCAAACCTTCGGCACGGTCAATTTTTGGTTCCCAATTGAGAATCGCACGCGCCTTAGTAATATCTGGTCTTCGTTGTTTTGGATCATCAGTTGGTAAATCTTTGTACACCACCTTTTGATTAGTTCCAGTGAGTTTGATAATTTCTTCTGCAAATTCTCCGATAGTGATTTCCGAAGGATTTCCAATATTTACAGGATAAGCATAATCACTATGCAAAAGTTTTACAATACCTTCAACTAAATCATCTACATAAC
>CAZLVX010000085.1:0-9454 GCA_964562965.1 uncultured Lishizhenia sp. | reverse complement strand
TAAAGAAATCGAACAATTTAAAGAATTATTAGAGCTTAAAACACAAGTAGGCATGAATGATTATCACGAGTTTCAGGAAATATGAAGCAGTTAATTCATACGAGCTTTTATCAAAAACTTCATATCGCCTTAAAATTTAGGATAAACAAAAAATAGAAATTTGTGCTCCTGTACTTCTTAACTAATTGAATTTAGAAAGATAAGATTTAGTATTTACTATACATCGTAACTAAAACGAGAGAATGAAAAATTTAGTTTATAAAGCGTTATTGGCAGAAGCAGAAGCAGAAAAGGCGGAAGCAATCGCCATATTACATACCTACATGCATCATGCCGTAGGAATTGGTGAACATCCACAGATAATTGAAGAAGCAAAAAAGTACCTATCAAAATTGGCAGATGCAGAAGATAGATTACAAACGCTGCGCTTTTTTTTCAACGAACAAGGTCAACTTAAAGATAAATAATGGTGTCTTTACATTTTAATGCCGTGCTAATTGTATCAGAGGACAACTGGTTTGTTACGAAAGTACTTAGTAAACTACGAGAAGAACAACTTAATGCACTCGTGGAGCGATGTCACACCATCTCCGATTTTAAGGTAATGATGGAGGAATTAATCATTGATCAGTTTAACTCCGTATTGATTATAACTGATTACAATGAAAATACAGAAACATTTCGTGCTATTGAGAAATTCATAGAAAATAACGAGGAACTTATTAATGTAACGATCCAATTAGGAAGTGAATTAATTGGTGATTTTCAGGAGTGTTAACATTTTGAGTTGAGAACCGTCGCAAGCAACTTTTTGATTAAAGGAATTTCCGGCGGTTTTTTTACTTTTCAACAATTGTTTCTTGATCAATTAATGAAATTTCACACATCCTTAATAGTATAGAAAAACAGGCTTGGCAACTTTGTATAAAAAACAATGATACCAATTGAAAAACGTGAAATTGAGCTGGTTGTAATTTCAGATGTACACCTTGGGACCTATGGTGCAAGAGCCAACGAATTGATTCAATACTTGAAAAGTATTCAACCAAAAATTCTTGTTTTAAATGGCGATATTATAGATATCTGGCAGTTTAGTAAGCGCTATTTTCCGGAGTCGCACATGCAAGTAATCAAATGCATTACCTCATTATTATCAAAAGGCACCAAAGTGTACTACATCACGGGGAATCATGACGAAATGTTACGAAAATTTAAAGGTTTCTCATTGGGTAGTTTTAAGATTGTAAACAAATTGGTTTTGCCTTTATCTACAGGACAAGCATGGATTTTTCATGGAGATGTATTCGATACAACAATGAAACATTCCAAGTGGGTTGCTAAATTGGGTGGAAAGGGATATGACTTTCTTATTCTCATCAACACATTTATGAATTGGATCAGTCAAAAATTAGGAAAGGGTAAAATTTCACTTTCAAAAAAAGTTAAAGATAGTGTGAAAGGCGTGGTAAAATACGTAAATAACTTTGAAGAAACAGCTGCCGAAATTGCCATTGAAAATGGTTATCAATACGTGGTTTGCGGCCACATTCATCAGCCTCAAATGCGCGAGATAACAAATAAAAAAGGTACAACAACGTATTTGAACTCGGGTGATTGGGTTGAGAATTCAACGGCGTTAGAGTTCAATAACGGGGAATGGAAGATTTATAAACATCAACAAGATACAAATATATCCATCACAAAAGACGAAGAACTACAGCTTGCGTTGAGCTATGATGTATTGATAAAAGAAGTGGTTGAAGTTCAAATTGCTCTAGAAAATTAGCAATGAAAATTCTATATGGAATTCAAGGAACAGGTAATGGGCATTTAAGTCGCGCTAGAAGTGTCGTGCCAATTTTGAAGGAATTTGCTCAGGTTGACACTGTTCTGAGTGGAACGGAATCGCAAGTTGCAGTAGATTTTGAGATTAATTACCGTTTTAATGGTCTGCCTTTCGTTGCCTCGAAAAAAGGAAAAGTAGATATTTTAAAGAGCATTGTTAAATCGCATCCCATTGATTTAATTCGCGATATCCGCCGTTTTCCTATTTCAAATTACGATCTTGTAATCAGCGATTTTGAACCAATTTCGTCTTGGTCAGCTCTGTTAAAGGGAGTACCAAGTATCGAATTAAGCCATAATGTATCTGTGGCATCTAAAGAATCACCAAAACCTTATTCAAAAGATAAAATGGGTGAATATGTGTTGACTCATTATTGCCCATCAAATTTGAAATTCGGATTTCACTTTGAAAAATATAATCCAACAACTTTTTTACCTGTAATAAGAAAAGAGGTGCGTAATTTAGTGCCAATCACAGACGATTTCTATTTGGTTTATTTGCCTGCTTACCATGATCAGTATATTTCTGAAATTTTATCCTTTTTTGATGTCGAATGGGTGGTGTTTAGCAAATACACAAAAAAATCGTACAGCAAGAAAAATGTGCAATTCCATCCAATTGAAAACGATCATTTTTTATCAAAAATGGAGAAATGCCGGGGTGTATTGTGTGGGGCTGGATTCGAACTTCCGGCAGAGGTAATGTATTTAGGAAAAAAACTTATGGTTATTCCGATGATTGGTCAATTTGAACAACTTTGTAATGCGCAAGCATTAAAAAAAATGAAAGTTTCAACCATTCCGGCTTTGGATCTCGCTTATTACCGAAGTATACATTTTTGGTTGCAGTTTGAATTGCCAATTAGAGTAGATTATCCGGACACTCTGCGCGAAGATTTAAGAAATGTCCTTACAGAGGGGGTGCAGTTAATTCATAAAAAGCAACCGTCAAAACCAATTTCTGCATTATCCTTAATGCGTTATTTTGTATAGCTAATATTTAACATACCATAACGTTTTCATTAGTCAATGCATCCAATAATTTGGACAATACACATTACCTTTGTCACGTATGATTAGTTTATTTCTGACTACGGTAGTTTCGTTATTTTCTCTGATTAATCCTTTGAGCGCAATTCCTGTTTTCATGTCATTAACGGCAAACTACAAGGCGGAGCAACTTAAAAATACAGTAAAAAAAACAGCCATTTATGTTTTCGTTGTGTGTCTTGTTTCCTTTTACATCGGAGTATTCATCTTAGATTTTTTCGGGATAACGATTCATGCCCTTCAGCTCGCCGGTGCAATTATCATCTCGAGATCTGGGTTTTTACTTTTGAATTCACAACATAAGAATGACATACAAGGTCCAATTATGGAAGAGTCAGAAAATAAAGAAGATATTTCTTTTAGTCCATTGGCAATGCCTCTGCTTGCCGGACCCGGATCAATTTCATTATTAATTAATTTATCCATTTCGTCTAGCAATTGGAAAAGTAATGCAATCATTGTTTCAGCGATATTAACGGTCTGTTTTATCATCTTCTCCATATTATATGCCGCTCCCAAAGTGTTGAAGTATTTAGGACAAAGTGGACTTCGTTCGATGTCTAAAATAATGGGTTTTATTGTCTTAGCCCTGGGAATTCAAATGGCTGTTGACAGCATCAAAATGTTGTTTGAACTAGCTTAATTATGCTTCGAGTTTTTTGGTTTTTTGGTATTAGTTTTTTATTAGTGTATTCGATAGTTGCTCAATCGTTTCCTAAAGTAAATCCCGGAAGAGTGATTCGTCATCAGGTGAGTTATAGTAAGGATACCTCAATACTACAAAATCGAATGGTTGATATTTGGATTCCTCCTGATTTTTCTAGATCAAAACGCTACGGAGTTCTTATCATGCACGATGGACAAATGCTCTATGATCCAACGATAACCTGGAATAAACAAGCTTGGAATGTGGACAGTATTTCGGGGAATTTAATGAAATCTAAACAAGTAAACAGATTTATAATTGTAGGCGTACATAATGCAGGGGTTGATAGACATAAGGAGTATTTTCCACAACGCGTATTTGATGAATTATCGCCAATGGAAAAGGATTCTGTGATAGTTCAGTTGCGCTCTGCCGGTCGTGCACAAATTTCTTTTGAGCCATATTCGGATCATTATGTTAAATTTTTGGCCGACGAACTGCTTCCTTTTTTGCGAAAAACGTACCCAGTAAAAAGAGGGAGGTCGTCTATTGGTCTTGCCGGCAGTTCAATGGGGGGCTTAATTTCCATTTATAGTTTATGTGAGCGACCAAGAAGTTTTGGGTTTGCACTTTGCTTGTCTACACATTGGGTTGGAACTTTTCAAGAAAAAAATCCATTTCCTATCGGTATGTTGGAGTATTTAAAACAAAATTTGCCTGAGCAAAAAGGAAGAAAAGTTTACATGGATCATGGCGATCAAACGTTAGATGCACTATACGAAGATTGGCAAATAGAGGTAAATAAAATATTCAAAGAGAAAAATTGGGATACTTTTCATTTCAGAAGTTTAACCTTTCCCGGAAAAAATCATTCTGAAGAAGCTTGGTCAGAGCGGTTTCATTTGCCCTTGCTTTTTAGCTTCGGATTTAATTAATGGATAGACCATACTTTTCGATTTTTGCATTTAATGTATTAATCGTCCAGCCTATTGCAATTGCAGTTTGACGTTTGTTGCCTTTGAAATGCGTCAGTACTTTCGAAATGTGTTCTTTTTCCACAAATTCAATGTTCAGTGGCAAACTAGTCGGATGCGGTCGTAGGCGCTTCGGAAGAACATCGGCAGAAACGGTATCTTCATTAAAAACATAAAGGCGAGAAATGATGTTTTCCAATTCACGGACATTTCCAGGATAGGGGTAATTCAAAAGTATCTCAAGTGCCTCTTTTGATAGGTTGAGTTTTCGTTGTTTCTTTAATTGCTTTTTCTTCAAGGTAAGAAAAAAGTCTATAAGCGCTTTGAGGTCTTGTTTTCCTCTCTGTAATAAATTCGGAATATCTAGTTCAACTACCGACAAACGGTAATACAAATCCCATCGAAAGGTTCCTTCCTCGCAACGTTTTACTAGGTTTTGATTGGTTGCCGCAATCACACGAACATCAATTTTTTTTGGTTTTCCACCTAAGGGCATAATTTCTTTTTCTTGAAGTACTCTAAGTAATGCTTGTTGCATATATGGTGAAATATCCCCGATTTCATCGAGTAAAATTGTCCCCTCGTGCGCCTCTTCAAATAGCCCGATACTGTCCTTATCTGCACCGGTAAAAGCACCTTTTTTATATCCGAATAGTCTTGATTCCAATAGGTTATCACTGAAAGCAGAGCAGTTTATGGTGACGTAGGGCTTTTCTGTCCTTACAGAATTCGTATGGATATAACGTGCAAGATTTTCTTTTCCCGTTCCTGAATCACCTAATATCAAAACAGAAACCTCATCTGTTAGGGCAACTTTTCTTGCGTTTTCATAAATTTTTTCAATTGACTGAGTAATAAAGTAATTTTCATTGGAACCTTTGATGATGTCCTGCTGATGATACAATGCTGTTAATCCAATGGCAGATCGCTCCATGTTAATTTTAATTAGTTCTGGGCGGTCTTTTTTTAAGGTGAATTTTGCTGGTCGTGTTTGGAATAATGTCGTTTTCAAATTTAAGCTCATGTGTGCTAGGTACCAAACTACTTGCATGGCGGGAGTACCTGGAGAAACAAAAATTTCTAATTCGTGGTCTTTTAATTCCGCAAGAAAGGGATTCGTTTTAGATTGAATTTCAGCATGATTGATGGGGTCATTAATATCCATATGCCGAATACTGATTTTACGATCAGGATATTTTTTAAGTAACGCGCTCCTTATGTGCAATGCCCGAAGGTCTTCATCCTTTTCAGCAGAAAGAAGTATATGCTCATCGTGTTTGTAAAAATGTTGATGAAAAGATAGGGTAGGTCCGTCTTCTACCACTTGACCGTTTGAAAAATCGTGTTGATAGGCGTGCCAAGAAATTAAATATTTCATATTAAAAAATGATATAAAAAGTAAAAATATATATTAAAAATACCGAAAAATACCTAAAAAGCTATAAAAAATGATTTGGCATATTCATTGACAAAGAGTCGGCACAACAACAACCCTAAACATGCAAGAATTAAAAATTGAAACAGTTTCTGCTGAGGAACTTTTCCTGAACAATCAAGCAAAGCAATCATTTAAAGTAGCTTTTTTAATGCAAGACACGCTTAAACTTCAAGAACTATTACACGAAAAGGGGATATTTTTTGGAAAATGGAATAAAGGGAAATGCGTTAATAGATTGTGTGCCACATACCATCCGGGAAAATTTATTGAGAGTCCTTACATTGGTGAAGAAGTGAACGAGGGCTTTTCCAATGATTTGAATCCTAATGAAATAACCTTGGAATTTCGTTTTTTTGATTTCGATCCATTGTTTAATTCTGAACAATTTCCAGATGTTGAGACTAAGTTTCAAGATCCTATTCGACATGAATTAAAGGAAATTCGATTTTATTTCACCTTGCGATTTAAGGAAGGAAAAATAATTAGCATCCGAAGGCCAAAAAAAGTAATTGCGGATGTAACAAAACTTATGGCTGAAAATTAACACGTAACAAACAAAAACAAATAACATGAAAAACAACAAAACGATTTACCATTTTGTGGTAGATCAAAGCGGATCCATGGCAGGATTAGAGGGAATGGTAATCGAATCATTTAATAGTCAATTTAATACGCTAAAGCAGTTAAAGAAAGAATTTCCCGAACAAGAATTTGAAGTAAGCTTAACTTATTTTGAAGATGAAGTAACTGACTTGCTTTTATTTCAGCCGATTGAAAGTTTAAAAACAATGACGAGAGAAGATTTCAGACCGGGTGGTTTAACTGCTCTTTTTGATGGAATAGGAAGGTCAATTGATGCTATTCGCCTAAAGTATGAAAACTTAATTTTAGGAGATGGGGCTTCTGTTGTAATGGTTATCATTACCGATGGAGGAGAAAATGCCTCTAAATTTTACACAAAATTGGCAATTTCTGAAAAAATAAAACACTTAGAAGAGTCTGGAAAGTGGACCTTTACTTTTATTGGTGCAGGGTTGGATGCTGCGGTAGTTTCACAAGGCTTAAATTTGAATAGAGAGAATGTTTTGTCTTATGATCGTCAACATTTTAATGGAATCATGAGCGATGAAATGGAGCAAGCGGCACGCTCGTATGCGTATGCAAAAAGTCAAGGTAAAGTAAAAACTGCTTATATGGACGAAGTGGCGCAAAAAGACAAACGCGATTGGAATGTTAATTAATGAATGATTAGGAGCTGTCTATGTGGCAGCTCCTTTTTTTGATACTAATTTATGAAGACAAAAACCTTAACTACCAAGCGCGAAGCCCTGGTGCATTTCTTTCAACTTATGGACATTGAAATGATTTCCCTTTTATTGAATGACGCACCTACCTATCAAGATTTCCCTAAGGATGTTTTTATAGAAAAACTATCGAGAACGTTTGAGGAATTCAAAGACAAAGGCGATACGTTTTTAAATGCAATTCAAGGCGCCTGTAGTATCTGCGATAAGAGTAAAAATGGATTTATGTTTATCGGTAATGCGAGTAAGCAATACATGAGCATCATTTTCGATATGGAAGGAAATGTTGCGAAAGATGTGTACGAATGCGCAAAAATGAAAGTGGGTTTCACTGATGTAGATCGTTCCAATCAATTATGGATTCAACCTTTGGACTTAGATATGCCTTTTTAGCACTTGTCCATCGAGGTTCCATTCTTTTTTAATAGGAATTTTCAACCACATAAAAAGTGTAGGAAGTATATCGACCAAATTCGTTTTTTCTGATGTTAGATTCAAAGGAGATTGGTTTGGTGTTCGAATGACGTACCAGATGAATCGTGTTTCTTTTTTATCTTCTTGTTGGTCGTGATGTTCTTCGCATCCACCATGATCGGTAGTTACAATGACCATCCATTCTTCTTGAAAATGAATCTCTCGGTAACGTATAAGAGCCATAATTTCATTAAGATAAGTATCGCACTTTTGAATAGCTTTGATATATTTTGGGTTGTCGGGAGTAAATCCAGTTTCGTGACCATAAAAATCTGGATCATTGAAATGTAACACGGTGAGATCTGGTGTTTGTGTGTTTAATAACATCAAGGTTTGTTGTGTCAATTGGAAATCAGAATCGACCTCAATGGAAATATTTTCATTTTGTGTTATATCTAAAAACTGATCCCAATTCGATAACGTAGCTGTTACAAGTTCAGGGCGAGTATGTTTTGCAAGTGTAAATAGGTCGGGATAATCTGAATAATGATTTCCTGAGAAAGAATTTTGCGTTAATCCGTGCTTTTTCGGCCATACTCCATGAAGTAAAGTTGACCAACCGGGTACACTTACGGTATACGGACCACGATCTACGTTCCAGCTATAGGTTGCTTCTTTAGTTAGTCCAAAAAGGGTTTTGGTGTCAGCAACTGCTAATGCATCCGTCCGAACCCCATCCCATCCTACGATGAGAACTTTACGTTTATTTACGCCAATTTTTTGATCGTTATTTAGCTGAATTATGGGGGAGTTAGTTTTGCTGCATGTAAGAAGAAGCAGTGCAATGAAAACGGAACCTATTCTCTTTATATACAAGTTGAAAGATTACGCCACAAAGGTGCATCCTCAAGTGAAAATTAGCGTTAATCCAAAAATATGCTTTGGTTATATTAGTTTAAACTCTTTGTTAATTGCAAATAGTCTCCTCCGTGTACTTTAGAATTTGTCTAACCTCCTCCAGTGTTGGAGCCTCAGCATAAGTTCTTAGAACAGGTTCAGTTCCCGACGGACGAATCATTACCCAGCGATCATCGTCAAAAAAGTACTTAAATCCATCAGTTGTTTGCAATTCTTTAACTGTGTATGGTCCAAAACTCTTGTATGCATTAGCCTTGCAATTCGAAATAATTCGTTGCTTAAGGTCTTCTGTAATATGTAAGTCGTTTCGCTCAAACTTAAATTCTCCAACAATTTCGTAAACTTCTTGAATTAATTCATCTAAGCTTTTTCCAGATTTAGCCATGAATTCCCAAATGATTAGCCCCATCCAAATCCCATCTCTTTCAGGAATATGTCCTTTCACAGCAATTCCACCAGATTCTTCTCCTCCAAGTAATACATCTTCTTTCACCATGATGGAGGCAATTTCTTTAAAGCCAATTTTTGTTGTGGTATGCTCCAATCCATAATGCGCACACATCTTGTAAACTCTCGGTGTAACACTAAATGCAATGGCAACTTTACCGGACATTTGTTTATATTTCACCATGTAGTGAATTAAAAGAAGGATAATGTGATGAGAATCTATAAACTCTCCCTTCCCATTGTATAGACCAATTCTGTCTGCGTCACCATCGGTAGCCAATGCACAATCAAATTGATTATGTTCTTTAAGAAATTTCTCTAACTCCTGTAGGTTTTTTGCGATAGGCTCTGGTGCTTGTCCATAGAAAGAAGGGTTGTGTTCGCAATGTAGTAATGTTGTTTCAGGAAGTAGTTGAGG
>CAZLVX010000084.1:0-9481 GCA_964562965.1 uncultured Lishizhenia sp. | reverse complement strand
AAAAAAGACATATAAACATGAAAGTCTCATTTTAATAAATACTCGTTGGGATCTTTATGCGAAAAATCATGAAGTTTTATGCTTAGACTTCGATATAAAAACAAAAGATAGGATTTCACAAAAATTAAGTGACTCGAACCGATTAATCGGACCAAAAGAATTACTTTTCATAGAAGAAGGTGCTGTCGTGGAAGGTTCCATAATCAATACTGTCACAGGGCCTGTATACATTGGAAAAAGCGCTGAGGTAATGGAAGGAACTGTGATACGCGGTTCACTAGCATTATGTGATCATGCTACCCTTAAGTTAAGCACAAAGGTATACGGTGCTACCACCATTGGTCCACATTGTAAAGTCGGCGGTGAAGTTAACAATGTAGTATTTCAGTCGTTTTCAAATAAAGGTCACGATGGATTTCTCGGAAATTCAATTATTGGTGAATGGTGTAACCTCGGCGCCGACACGAATACGTCTAATTTAAAAAATAATTACGGTAACGTAAGTACTTATTGTTATGAATCTTCCAAAGAAATTGACACTGAAATACAGTTCATGGGATTAGTCATGGGTGATCATTCAAAATGCGGTATAAATACAATGTTCAATACTGCTACAGTGGTCGGGGTTTCGTGTAATATTTTCGGTGGTGATTTTCCCGCTAAGTACATTCCTTCTTTTTCGTGGGGAGGTAAAATTTTGGTGCCATTCAAACTAGAAAAAGCCATTGAATACGCCAACAACATGATGAATCGAAGAAACTTAGAATTATCAACTGAGGAAATTGAAATACTAAATTATATAAATACTCAAGAAAATTAGCCGATGTATAATCGAATGATTAACAACATTAAAAGAATACCAGCGTAGATTGCGAAAACATCCCAATAATTTTTAATAAAATCTGTAATAGAAAAATTTCGACTGGTATTTTTCGTATTTGATGGTTTTTCCGACTCAAAACTAGGTTTAGTCTGTCCAATAGGTTCCTTTGGATTAGGTTGTATAACCGGTTTTTCTACTATTGGTTCAACTTTTGGTTTCATAGGTAGTACTCTTTGCCAATCTATGGTAATATTTCCTGCAATTTTAAGTACATCTCCTTCTTTTAAAAGAATAGGTTCATAAACGCGTTTACCGTTCACAAAAGAGCCATTCATTGAAGATAAATCGGTAAGAAACACATTTCCATCGGCATCTACAAATAACTCTGCGTGGTATTTATTTACCGTTTGATGCGCACAGACAATGTGATTATCATCTGCACGCCCAATTTTGATTACCTTTCCTTTAATTGCCATATTTTGCCATAAAACTAGTGAAAATTCCTATTACCACCATTCTATTTCTTTCGAATAAATTGAGTAAGTTCAGGCCTAAATTCAAAATGCATGGTATCGTAATGCACCCATTTTCCTCCCCAAATAAATCCATATTTTTCAAAAATTTCGACCAACTCAATCGGTATCGAATTTTTATACATTAATGATTTCGACTCATCTGTGCAAGAACAATCCCATTGCCAATAGTTGGAATGTGCGACATTAATATCGATGGTCATACCAAAAGAATGAGCACTTAAGCGGGAAGTACCAGAAATCTTTCTCCAATTAAATGTTCCTCCAACTGAGGTTAAATATTTTTTCCATTCCGGATGCTTGTCCAAAGCTGCAGATACCTTACGCAACGAGTCCGCTACACCACATTTATTAGTTACCTGAATACGTTGGTTAACAAATGAAGGGCACCACACAATCGTCACTAAGTTTTTCTGTACTTCTGCAGCACTTGCACCATATATGAATTTAAAGAAAGTTTCATTCCGAATCCTTCCTGCATCTGTATTTGAGCTTGCGTTTTTTGATAAATTGTAATCAAATCGAAATTGATCCTCTAAATCAGGATTATCAAGAAGTTCAACGACATTCTTTTGAATGTTGTCATCGAATTTCATCGACTTTCCATTTTTAAAAACAATGATGTTGTTTTTGATAGTATCAATGTCCTGATAATATTTCATCAACAAAGATTCTATAGAATTTGCATGCTGCGTGCTATTGGTAGATATTACCCTTGATTCTTTTGTTGTTTTATTTTCATCGATACTTTCCTGTCCTGAACAAGATGAATTGCCCATCAAGACTAAAAGAAAATAAATAATTGGGATAATTAATTTTCGCAACGTGAACTATATGCGGCTTCCGTAAAAATTTTAGGGTTTGCCTTTGGATATTCCTTTCCAATACAATCGTACCACAAATCAGTTGAAAATGCGCCACTAGCAGCAATCTGCCATGCACCTTTAGAATTTTTTACGAAAAGTGATTGAACCTGACAACAATCATATGCGCCGTCTTGATAGTCTTTAGGAAAAATCAATTTTCCACCATTTTTAGGTTGTGCTTCAGCTTCTAACCACGCGTAATTACCCGAAACTAAAAAATGGTTTACAACGAAAACTACATCTTGATATATCTCTTTTTTCACTTCCGCACGAAGTAAGTTTAGCATGGCTGTTCGCGGAGCTGCGTTGGCGTTAGATTTCTTTTTGTAATCTATTACTGTTTGGGCGTTCGCCGAAAAAGCTAACACTAAAAAAACTAAAACCTGTAAAGTCCTCATAAATATAATTTTAGTCGAAGATATAACTTTTTATTACTTCTTTACCTTCTTAGCTGCAAATTCTACTATGATACCAATCGTGGGCTGAACAATTCCTGATTTATTTTCCACTTCTTTCAATAAATACCGATTGGAATTATTTGGATCAACCACGAAATTTCCAGAGGCATCTGTAACAGCCAGATATATTGGAGCTAATGTAGCTTTATAACCATAAGCATTCTGGATATCTAAATAGAAATTAAGCGAGAATTTTTCTAAGAAAATCTTCTTGTCCACACGTACATTTAATTGATGAAAACTAGATTCTCTTCGCGTATTCAATTGAGAATAGTCCGGAAATGCAAATCCATTAATTTCCCAATTTTGGATAAGAGCAGAATTTGCCACATCTGTTGGAGTGTAAGGAGAACCACCAGAATACAACCACCTAAAACCAACTTCCCATCCTTTTTTAAAGCGTTTACCACCTGTAAGGGAAATGATATTTCTACTGTCCCACGCTGTTGGAACATATACATTGTTTTTATCTTGAAATTCAGAGCGCACGTAGGTATATGCCAATACAGCATAGAAACCTTTAAACAGTTTTTGTTGGTATAAAAACTCTACACCATAAGATCGGCCTTGAGATGTTGATCTAATTTCTTCATTACCAACTACACCGAAGTCTGAGCCAATATTCGCTAAACACAACGAGTCTTTAATAGAAAACGGATAACGATCGTATTTTTTATAGAATCCTTCCAACGTAAACCTTGAATTTGTTTTGGTTAAATATTCTCCCCCCAGTACAAAATGATCAGCTCTTATATATTTTGCGTAATCTTTATTAGCTAGTTCGCCTGAAGCATTTCTATATCCCAATATTGTATACGAAGGTAGCTGATGGTAACGCGCAATATTTGCATTAATTGCCCATTGTGTTGTTATTCGGTAACTCGCTGAAAAAGATGGTGATAACTGATCTAATGGATTCATCATTAATCTCGAATAATTATTGACATCACTTCTTAATCCTAACGATAAATTAATACGTTCATCCAATAGAGATCGATTCACTTGTCCGAACATAGCAAACTTACTCATGAATAGATTTGAGGTAAAGTCAATTAAAACAGGAAATCCTTGAACTGTAATATTATTATAGGTGGAGTTGTAATAACGAGCATATTCATATCCAACACCTGCATTTACGCGCCAGCCGTTCTTGTTGTAAGTGTGTTCAAATCTAAATTTATTTTCAGCTTCAAACGATGAATAATCTTGTAAAAGACTGTCAGGAACTTCAACCAAGCCTCGGTAGCGATAAGCCCTGTTGTTCAACATGTTGCGACTTGCCACGATATTTTGTATTGAGTGCTTTGAAAAATGGGAATAATTCACACCAACAGTATAGTTCCACTGATTTTGAATTGGTAAATTGTTGATAATATAATTGTTATATTCTCTTGTACTCGAATCAGTTTCTGCTATTGATTCGTTCACCTTTTGATTTAATTGAAACTGATCTATTGCTCCCAGACCAATAAAACTGATTTTATTTTTGTCATTAATCTTATAATTAACCTTATACTGAAAATCGTTGTATGTTGGTAAAATTGGCAATTTAAGCGCCGCAAAAAGAAACTGTAAATATGATCGCCTTGCAGAAAAAATGAAATCTGCCTTTTTACCTATCGGACCATCAAAGGTTAGAGCTGCATCACTTGAACCCAAAGCGAAATTGGTGATCAACGCATCTGGATTTCCGTCTTTTTGTTTGAAAGCTAAAACAGAACTCAAGCCATTTGCTCTATTTGAAGGAAATGCACCAGAATAAAAATCTACCTCACGAATAAAATTTACATTTAATAGCCCAACAGGACCTCCACTACTTCCTTGCGTCGCAAAGTGATTTATATTTGGAACTTCAATACCATCTAAATAGAATTTATTTTCTCCTGGCGATCCTCCTCGAATAATAATATCATTTCGAAAAGTAGCTCGGGAAGCAACACCCGGCAATGCCGCAATTACCTTACTTACATCTCGATTTGCTCCCGGAAGTCGCTCTATTTCAGTAGCATTTAGCGTTTTTAGCGATACTGGAGACTCAATTTTACGCACGAACGGGGAAGCCTTAAGCTTCACCTCCCCTTTCTCTTTTATTATTTCCTCTAGTTGAAAATCTAACTCTACACTTCTTGCATTTGTTACCGTAATTTCATTTATAATGAGTTCTTTAAATCCCGAAGCACTCGCTTTGAAAGCATAAACACCGGGTTTTAACCCCGAAATTTCATAACTACCATTATCCAAAGAAGTTGCACCTTTTTGCTGCTCAAGAACTTGAATTTTGGCAAATTCTATTGGCTTATTATTCGTTGCATTCAATACTCTTCCTTTAACAACACCGGATTGAGCATATATCAGGTTAATGGAAAGAAAGAAAATTATGGATATTTGATTTTTCATTGCGTTATTTTTAATCCAAACAAAATTGATGGGATAAAGTTCTGCATAATGGGTTAATTTCTTTAAATAAACTTTTAGGAAAGTAACAGTAGACTAATCATTATGATTTTTCCAATTAACCAGATTTTGAATAACTGCCATACCCTTTTCAGTCAAAATTGATTCAGGATGAAATTGAACTCCAAATATTTTATCATCCTTGCTTTCTAATGCCATTGTAACATGATTTTCTGAAAATGCAGAAATATATTTTTCATCCAATTCAGTGACCTTCCAACTGTGATAAAGACCAACTTTTGATCCGTTTGGAATGCTTTTCAACAAAACACTACGATTCGAAATTGAAGCCAAACGAGTGGTGACACCATGTTTTACCTCTTCTTGATTAATTAAGTTTCCTCCAAGAAAACTTGCTAAAGCCTGAAAACCAAGACAGACGCCAAATAACGGAATTTTATTTGAATGGCAGAAGGCAATACATTCAAACATATTTTCTTTTTCGTGAGGAAGTCCAGGCCCGGGGGAAAGCACCACTAGCGAATAATTTATTAAAGATTCAATAATAAGATGGTCATGACACACAATTTCAACCTGTTCTCCTGCGTTTTCAAAATAATGAACAAGGTTAAACGTAAACGAATCATAAAAATCAACAACCAAGACCATCTCTTCCTTAAAAATTGGTTACTTTGCAAAAGTAGAATAAATAAACCTTTGAGATGAAAAAAGCAATTTCGATACCTAATGCTCCTGCTCCTGTGGGTCCTTATAGCCAAGCAATATTATCTGGTAATATGTTGTTCGTAAGTGGTCAAGTACCGCTTAACCCAACAACCGGTAAATTGGTAAATGATTCCATTGAAGCTTCTACACATCAAGTAATGCAAAATATTTATTCGTTATTAACTGCTGCTGGATTTGAATGGGATAATGTGGTGAAATGTAGTATATTTCTGAAAAATCTTAATGATTTCAGTACTGTCAATGCTATTTATGCCTCTTATTTTGATACAATACCTCCTGCAAGAGAAACGGTTGAAGTAGCGAGGTTGCCTTTGGATGTTAGTATTGAAATTTCGTGCATAGCTGTAAAATAAAAGCAATTGAAAACAGAGAATAAAATAGACGTTAGTGTTATCATTGTAAACTACAATGTTTGTTATTTTCTCGAACAATGTTTAAGTTCTGTTGAGGCTTCTATCGGAAATATTTCAAAAGAAGTATTCGTTGTCGACAACAACAGTGTAGACGAATCTATGTCGATGGTAGCCGCTAAATTCCCTTGGGTTAAACGAATAGAGAACAAAGAAAACGTTGGATTCTCAAAAGCGAATAACCAAGCTATTCAACAAGCCTCGGGAAGGTATATTCTGCTTCTAAATCCCGATACCGTCGTAGAAGAGGATACGCTGTTCAAATGCATCGATTTTATGGATAAAGAGCCGAAGGCTGGTGGACTTGGTGTAAGAATGCTGGATGGAAAAGGAAATTTCTTACCCGAATCTAAACGAGGTTTACCCTCTCCAAAGGTAGCTTTCTATAAAATTTTTGGTTTATCTCGATTTTTCAAAAAATCAAAAAAATTCAACTATTATCATTTGGGTCATCTTAGCGAATTTGAAACCAATAAAATTGATATTTTGAGTGGTGCATTTATGTTCATGCGAAAAGAAGCTCTTGATGAAGTTGGGTTATTAGATGAGGCTTTTTTCATGTATGGTGAAGACATTGATTTATCTTATAGACTTCAAAAAGGCGGATATGACAATTATTATTTTCCAGATACGAAAATAATACACTACAAAGGAGAAAGCACAAAAAAAAGTTCAGTGAATTATGTTTTTGTTTTTTACAAAGCCATGATCATTTTCGCTAACAAACATTTCTCACAAAAAAATGCAAGTATTTTTTCGATAGCGATACATTCGGCCATATACATGCGTGCCACTGCTGCCTTAGCGAATCGATTTTTTAAACAATCCATATTACCGCTAACAGATTTCAGCATTACTTTATGTGGTTTGCTCTTGTTAACACATCAGTGGAAAATTCGCGACATTCATTTTTCAGAAATTGCTTATCAAATTCAAATTCCACTGTATGCGTTTATTTGGATTTTCTTTTCTTACCTCTTGGGGCAATACGACAAAGGTTCAAGTAGAAGTATTGTTTGGAAAGGTAGTTTAATCGGCACCTTATTTATTCTGGTTATTTATGCATTACTTCCAAAGGAATTTCAATTTTCGCGCTTGTTTATATTGATTGGAGCGTCTTGGTACATTTTGCAATTTTATCTCTTGAGGATTGTGCTTAATTTATACCAAAATCATCAAATCGGCTTACCGAAACCAATACAAAAGCGTTTTGCGATTATTGGCACTGAATCTGAATTTTCACGAATTGAAAAATTACTTCATACCACGTATTCCAATATAGAAAGTACGCATTGGTTAACGATTGAGGAAATTAACGACAATACGAGCAAAGTAGAAGAATTTATTCAGATTTATAAAATCAATGAACTTATTTTTTCGTCGAAAGATTTATCGGCTAAAGATATTATTGGATTCATGTCAGCAGTAAACACCAAAGATGTCGATTTTAAAATTGCTCAACCAGAAGCCGAGTATTTAATTGGAAGTAATTCTATTGATACAGCGGGCGACTTGTACATTCAGAATTTCAATTTACTTATGCGGCAAGAAAACCGACGATCCAAAAGACTTTTTGATATTATTTCAACTATAATTCTTATTTTATTTCTTCCCATTTTATATTTTTTTATATACAAAAAGAAGAACCTCAATAGTAATATTTGGCAAGTTTTTACAGGAAAAAAAACATGGGTAGGAGCTCCAATTGATCGAAAAAACAGTTACATAAAACCTGGGATTTTACTTCCAATTCAGCTTTCAACAAAAGAAGATCAATTAGATTATCAAAAAATTAATCTTTTGTATGCTAAAAATTACTCTTTTCTTTTTGACCTTCAGTGCATGTTAAAAAATTGGCAGTCACTAGGCAATTAAGCATTTTCATTCAATTTATTGTAATAAAAACCATATATTTGCAAGGCAATTTATAAAGTATGGGGCAGATTGAGATTCGTTTACCTAAAATGGGAGAAAGTGTTACTGAAGCAACTATAACCAATTGGCTTAAAAATATTGGAGATACCGTTGCTATTGATGAACCATTAGTGGAGGTTGCTACCGACAAAGTAGATAACGAATTGCCTTCAGAGGCTGCAGGAATTTTGGTAAAACGATTGTTTGAAAAAGATCAAGTCGCAAAAGTTGGAGATGTCATTGCACTCCTTTCAACAGATGGCGCTGCACCAAAAGAGGAGATAAAATCCGCTTCACCGGAAGAAACGAAACCAGAAGTACAACTTTCTGAAAATTTGACTGCCACAGTGGAAACGACCATTTCATCAAACGGATCCGCTCATAAAATTTCAAAAAATGGAGAAAACGGAAAATTTTTCTCGCCGCTTGTACGCTCAATTGCAGAAAAAGAAAATGTTTCCTCATCGGAATTGAATACCATCAATGGTTCAGGCTTGGACGGAAGGGTTACCAAATCTGATCTTCTTAGCTATCTTGCTTCAAGAGGGCAAAACACTGCTAAACCCGCAGAAAATGTTCAACCTCAGCCAATCGTCTCGAATTCACCAGTAATTACCTCCTCAAACGTTATCAAAGAGCCAATTGTAGTTGCAAACCCTGGTGATGAGATAATTGAAATGGATCGTATGCGAAAGTTGATTGCCGAGCATATGGTTATGTCTAAGCATGTTTCCCCACACGTAACTTCATATGTTGAGGCAGATGTTACCAATATGGTGTTATGGAGAAATAAAATCAAGAAAAAATTCCAAGAAAGAGAAGGTGAAAATATAACCTTTACTCCTATTTTGATGGAAGCAATAGCAAAAGCAATTAAAGATTTCCCAATGATAAACGTTTCTGTTTCTGGAACAACTATTATTAAAAGGAAAGATATTAATATCGGAATGGCAACAGCTCTTCCTTCTGGAAATTTAATTGTACCCGTAATTAAAAATGCGGATCAACTTAATTTAGTTGGCTTAACAAAAGCTGTAAATGAATTGGCAAATAATGCAAGAAATAACAAATTAAAACCAGAAGATATTCAAGGAGGCACCTATACTGTAACAAATGTTGGGTCTTTTGGAAATGTCATGGGTACACCGATAATTAATCAGCCACAAGTTGCCATTTTAGCCTTGGGAGCAATTCGTAAAGTACCAGCAGTTATAGAAACTCCAGCGGGTGATTTCATTGGTATTCGCCATAAAATGTTCCTTTCTCATTCATACGACCATCGAGTTGTTGATGGCGCACTAGGAGGTCAGTTTGTTCGAAAAGTTGCAGATTATTT
>CAZLVX010000083.1:0-9502 GCA_964562965.1 uncultured Lishizhenia sp. | reverse complement strand
GTTTGAAAATCGTATTTTTCCGTTGGAAAATTAGGTTCTACATCCACATCTTTAGCATCGTTTCCAGCTGCATGCACAAGCAAAACTCCTTTTGAATCGGCATAGGCCATCGCATCATACACCCATTGTGCTTTTGGAGAATAGCCTTTTCCAAAGGACATATTAATGACTTTTGCTCCATTGTCGACAGCGTAACGAATTGCCAAGGCTACATCTTTATCGTGTTCGTCTCCATTGGGCACTGTTCTAACCGACATTATTTTTACATTTTCTGCAACTCCTTCAACACCAATATTATTTGTTCTATTCGCAGCAATTATTCCTGCAACGTGAGTACCATGTAATGCATCAGGACCTTCAACATCAGGGTTTCCGTAATTTCTATCGTTTAAATCCTCTGGGTTATCTCCGATTAGTGCGCGATCGTCGTAATTAGGGTTTAAATTGAAATTCATTTGATCGTTGATATATTTCGCAGTTTCAGCATCCAACAATCCTTTATTCAACATGTCCATGTATGGTTCAAAATTCGCACGATCTGCTTCAACTGCCGCCAAAACCTCTAAATACAATTCGTATTCTGCATCTGACTTTATTTCCTGTGGATTAATTCCATCGTATTTCGGTGAAAGCTTAGCTAATATGCGTGTTTTTTCCAAACGTGCTTCGTTCATATTTTCACCTTTTGAATTACCAAGAAAGTTCCAACCGTGAACATCATCCACGTAGCCATTTTTATCGTCGTCGATTTTATTATTGGGAATTTCTTTTGTGTTTACCCAAATTTTACCTTTTAAATCTTCGTGCTCGATATCAACTCCAGAATCAATCACAGCAACCACTACCTCACTAGATTTTTTCTTTTTAAGCATTTTATATGCTTTATTGGTATACATTCCAACTCCTTCTCCATTGTACCAATTTAAGGTTCCAGGAATTGATTGCGCTTGAGTTAATTGACCAAATCCTAAGAAAAGGATAAAAATTGCAACTTTAAGTGAATTTCTTTTCATAAATGTAAAATTTGTCTTTTAAATATCGGATGGAATAAGCCTCTCCTTTCTATCAAAAGGAAGTAACGTAAACTAAAGTCTTGGCTATTTCATCTTATTTTCAAAAAAATAGAATTCAAATTTACAATAATTTCGAGTTCAAGTAATTTTCTAGATTTTTATTTTTTGATTCAACTGATAATCCTTAATTTTATTTATGGTTAAACACATGCGGACTTTTTTTGGAATAATATGTATTTGTTTGAGTTTCGGAATTCATTCTCAATCCTTGAATTTACAAGATTTTATATCAAATTCCACTTACCAAGGAATAATTCCGACGAGCATTAGTAATACGCCTTCAAATAAAACACTATTAAGTGATCTAAATTTATCGATTAAATCAGAAAACAAACAATGGTTATACTTCTCCATTGATGCTGAAAAATTTCGTTCTTTAGTTAGAGATAATATTTTAATAAGACCCCATTTTGAATTTGCTCCTCCGCATGTTTTGGCAGACACAGCCATCAGAAGACATAAGATAAATTTACTCCATCAAGGAGTGGGAATAGATACAAATTATACGGGAAAAGGAGTTGTTTTAGGTATTGTTGACCAAGGAATTGATTTTAACCATCCAGATTTCAAATTGGAAAATGGGAAAACCCGCGTACTTCGTTATTGGGATCATACTTTTGGTGGACCTTCCAATTCTCCTTATGGATATGGGACGGTGTGGGATAGTAGCGCCATAAATAATGGGACATGCACCAGTTTGGAAACAGGCACTTCTCATGGAACAACTGTATCGGGAATAGCCGCGGGAAACGCACGAGCAAATGGAAAACACAAAGGTGCTGCTCCAGAATCTGATGTGATAGTTGTTGAAACTAATTTCAATTTTCCAAATTGGTCTTTAACAATTGCAGATGCCTGTGATTATATTTTCAAAGTCGCCGATTCTTTAGGAAAGCCTGCCGTTATAAATTTATCGCTAGGTTCCTATTTGGGTAGTCATGACGCTAGAGATGCCGCGGCAATGTTAATTAATAGTCTTTTAGAAGAACATGCTGGTAGAATTATCGTTTGCGCTGCAGGAAATTCTGGAGGAGTTGGAAAATATCACGTTCATCATGAGAATTCAGCGGACACTTCCTTTGTTTGGAGTGTAAATAACCCAGGAAATACCTATGTTGGGAATAATAAAATACTGTTTGATTTGTGGGGTGATACGACGCTGTCGACTTATCAATTCGCCTATGGTGCAGATCGTCCTGGCCCAAATTACGGTTTTGTTGGCCGCACAAACTTTCGCTCAGCATTAAGTGATACCAACGGTGTTGTTGTATTCGACACCATTTATAATGCTCAAGGACAGCGCATTGCTTGCATCGAAACATGGAGAGAAATAGTTGGGGAGAATTTTCACATGCAAGCTGTTTTCCGAACAATCGACTCATTAAATTATTTATATCGTTTTGAAACTTTTGGATCAGGATCTTACGACATTTGGGCGGGAGCATGGCAACGATGCAGCGATTTTGTTACACAGATACCTCCCGATTCTATCATGCCCGAAATAGTGAACTATATAATGCCTGATAGCCTTCAGTCGATAGTTTCATCTTGGGCGTGTTCAGATAAAGTTGTAACCGTTGGAAATCTACAGAACTTAACCTCTTATGTAGATAAAAATGGAAATACTCAAATCATTAACACCCCTGTAATTAAAGGTGAATTGGCAATTTCGAGCAGTAAAGGACCAACAAGACTTGGTGTTTTAAAGCCCGACGTAAGCGCAAGTGGTGACGTAAGTTTTGGAAGTAGCCCCCTCGCCTATTTAAACAACAGCGCAAATAATAGTTTCATTGATCCGGGAGGTTTTCACTCAAAGAATGGAGGAACATCTATGGCGTCGCCCGTTGTATCAGGATCGGTTGCCTTGTATCTTCAAAAATGCAAGAATGCTTCTTATCAAGATATATTATTTGATCTTTCAAACAGTTCTTCAGCAGACAGTTTAACAGGTATAGTTCCAAACTTCGCCTATGGAAACGGTAAACTTAATGCACAAGAATTAGTGTTGCAAAAGCATAGGCCAGTGACAATTAATGGTCCAAATGGAATATGCGTGGGAACAGTGGCTACACTTTCTTACTCTTCTCAAATGAATCCTACATCAGTTTTATGGAGTAACGGCGCAACTTCGTCGATTATTGCCACACCTACACCCGGAAATTATTCGGTAGTATTAACGGATATATTAGGATGTAGATCTCGTTCACCAATTAAAAGTTTACTTTCTTTTTCTTTACCATTTGTTGATGCTGGTCCAAATTTAATTGTTTGTCCCGACGATACCATTATGTTAAATGGTTTAGGTTCAGCTCAGAGTTATTCTTGGAACAATAATGTTCAAAATAATATACCTTTTGTTCCAAATTATAGCGGTTTTTATGTGGTCAACGGAACAGATATCAATGGTTGCACATCAAAAGATTCTGCATTTATTGATTTTTTTACATTAATGCCAGTTAATTATAATGAAACGGTAAATACTGTTGACATCTATGGTTTAGCCTTTAATGTCACAGATGGCATACCTTCTGGAGGCACCTATAGTGGAACAGGTATAATTGGTACAACTTTTCATCCAGGATTGGCTGGAGAGGGAACACATGCCATTGTTTATTCCGTATTAAATAACAACGGATGTTACTCCCGTGATACTTCCTACATTGTGGTAACGAATATCAATTCATTGAGCAGTTTAACCAACAACATACTTGTTTATCCTAATCCGACATCGTCTACACTACATATTTTAGCGAATGATTCATTTCGTTATGTTCTATATTCTCTCGATGGTAAAGAGATTATTGAAGGCTCTTTATGTGTCGGAATAAATCAGTTGGAATTAACGAATTTAAACACAGGATTGTATTTACTTAAGATGCTAAATAATAATAACGTTTATTCCATTAATATTTCTAAAGTTGATAAAGAATAGCCTTTTCATTTTATTTTTTTTACATTTTGTGGGTGACGTAATAGCTCAAAAAAAAGATGTAGATTTTAATTCTTCGGGTGTATTTTCGCTTGGCGGGAGAACCACGATTAGTCTTTTCAATGATGTTGCCTCGAGCTCCTCTGGTACCGGAATAGGTGGGCAGTTTCGCTTACAATTCGCTGAACGCATCAATTCTGATTGGTTTTTTGACTATTTAACAAGTGATATAGGTAATTTAGTTTCGAGAACGGATTACCACATAGGTTGGAGCGTTATGGTTTACCCAATCAAAGAAGTTTGGCTCTTAAAACCATATATTATAGCTGGACATTGTTTTGATTATACAAATATGGTAGAAAACAATAATAAATCAAATTATGCAGAACGTTGGAGCTCTGCAGTTCAAGGAGGTATAGGGACGCATATTAGATTAACGGAAAGACTAGATTGCTCATTAACTGGACAGTACATGATGCACCTAGGCAACCATTTACATCCGGAATTTTCAGGAAATCAAGTGTTTTTTCATGCAGAAAATGGTGCAAGTTTGGAAGGTCATTTGCTAACTACATTGAGTATCAATTACAAAATTGGAAAACTATGGTGAAATGTTGTTTTTGGCTCTTTATTTTTGTTTCGTTTATTGGTTTTACTCAAGAATTACCTGGTTATGAACCAAATTGGGGCCGTCGTGATCGTCCAACCGAAACGCCTCTTTACTTTACTCCTGGATTACTGAAAGCATCAGCGACTATTTCACCGGGCAGAATGCTTCACAACCATGCTAATAGCATTTACTTGTCAGGTTTTTTAGAGTACATTATAGAGGACTCTTATAGCCTTAGAGGGGATGTATTTCAATTTATTGATGGTAGTTTTACCACAAAATCTTTAATTGAACCGGTGTTTCAAAATAGATTGTTTTTTGGAGCATTTAAACATTTTGGAAAAAACAATTTGAAATTCTTTTCAGGAATACAAATGGGAACGACCATTACAACTTACAATCAAAGTTGGTTATCTGGAAATAGCACATATGTAGCACCATCCTTTGCAGTGAAAAGTGGTTTAAGTTATTATGTTTGGAATTATTTCCACTTTTTTGCGGATTTAACATACGTGAATTCAATACTTAGAGGGACGAGTTTTGGTTCACATAAAATGGACGAACTTATTTTTTCAGCCGGTTTAGGGTTTCAAGTCCCATTAAAAAAGAAACGTTCCGAAACCAATTGGATCGGAACGCCGTCGTTTTAAAGATTTATTAAATTATCTTGCTGGTGCTTCGAAGCTTTGAGAGATCGCAGCTTTATCAACCACCAATTTTGTGCCTTCCGACTGAAATAACACGGTTGTATCTCGAATTTCTAAAATCTTACCATGCAATCCGCCAATTGTTACTACGTTATCACCTGATTTGAGATTCTCGCGAAATTTCCTCAGTTCTTTTTGCTTTTTCATTTGTGGTCTTATCATAAAGAAATAAAAAACCAAAACCATCAATCCCAACATTACTAACTGTGCCATACTACTATTAAATTTATTTAATTAATTTACCAATTATTCTTAAAATTAAAACGGGCTCCTGGCAATTGGATAATACAGTTACCGTTTTTTCAAACTTATCAGAAGAAAAGTTTTTCGTATCTACAGAAGCTTTTATTTCAAACGAATCACCAACAGCAATGGATTTTTCAGGAGCTTTTGTAGCATTCGTACAACCGCACGATGGACTAATTTCCGCGATTTGCCATGGTTGCGACCCTATATTTTTACATTTAAAAATAGCAGTTACTTCTTTACCTTTTTTCACTTCTCCCGCGTCAAAGATTGAATCATACGAAATAACAGTTTTTTGCAACTTGTTAACTTCCTCTATTTTTTTTACTTTATTATCTAAGTCTAAGTTTTCCTCCGTTTTCTGTTCACAAGAATAGAAAAGAAGTGCGAATGAAAATACAACGAAAGGTATGAATAATTTCATTACTTTATAGTTCCTTTAATTCTTAGCATCAGAGGATAAGGAGAGACATTTGCTTCCACCTTGATGTATTTATTCACGTTTTTTGAAGATAGTTCTGCAGTTTTCACCTTTCCTTCAATGATGTAAAAGTCACCCGGCGCAATCGGATTTTCAGGCACTTCGGTAGTTTCAGTACATCCACACCCCGCCTTAATACCTGCAATAATTAGTGGTATTTTTCCGGTATTTGTGATTTTAAATTTAGCATTGATAACATCACCTTTAACAACATCTCCTCCTTGAAAAACGGTATCACTTGAATTAGATGGTGTCGCACCAGCATATATTGGTTCTATTTTAACGGAGGTTTTTTCACCTAAATCTGCTTCAGCAATTTCAGATTCACAAGAAAATGCTAAAACAGCAATTGATACTAAAATGAAAATATTTTTCATGCGCTAATTATTTAATAATCCCCTACCAATTTTTACGATTTTACCTTCCTTTTTCAATGTTTCTATTGCTTTATCTAGAATTCCATTTATAAAAGTATTACTTTTTGGCGTACTATAGAACTTAGAAATTTCAATATATTCATTTAAGGTGACCTTTGTTGGTATCTCATTACAAATTTGCAATTCCGTTATACCCATTTTCAACAAGATTATATCCATTGTGGCAATTCGCTCCAATTCCCAATTTGCAGCTAATTGCGCTATTAATACATTATTTTCTTCATCCTTCAACAAGGTTTCTTTAATGAGGGAAGTTACAAATGTTTTTTCTTCGTCATTTTCTTTGAATAATGGCAAGATTTCAAAATAATTATCCTGTTTTTTCCATGTTTTCATAGCCTTCATCGCCATTGAACAACATAAATCAATATCATCAAGCCAATAAATACTTTTTTCTTCAAAAAAATGATGTAAGTAATCGCTATTTACCACTTCATTTTTAAAGAGTTGGACCGCAAAACTCTTGTCTTCATCGTCACCCTCTAATCCATTTTCCATGTGCTCGAAGTATGTCTCTGTGCCCAGAATATGAAGAAACATTTTTCTAAAAATCTCTTGATTTTCAGCCCCCATCCAATTAACTTTTCGTTTCTCACTTAATTTTCTCAATTGATCATTAGAAGAAAGCGACATTATTAAAGCATTATCAACAAACTTTCTATTTGGATTTAGATCTTCTGGGGTTGGTCTTAATTTTTTCTTTTTTTCTTCTATTTTGTGAGATGCAGCTCTCGTTAATTCAGGTAATGTCAACAGAAGATAAATATACAAATCGTACATTCTTTCAATAGACAGTAACAATTCTTTTTCTGCTTTTAAAACATCCTTGTCATCTGATTGATAAAAAGCGTAAAGAATTTGCAGAACTTTAATCCTAAGATGGCGTCTATTTAACATTCCCTAATTTCGTATTTGTGATACGTTCTTCCGCAATTTTTCCCGCAATTTTGTAGGTAGGGACATTTTCGGTTTTTGAACGAGTGACTATATTAAATATGGTATTGTAAATTTCCTGTGCCTTGTCATGTGCCCATTGCGATGATAACCCTTTGACTTCAGAAAAACAATTAATCACCCCTCCAGCATTTATAGCATAATCTGGAGCATAAATAATTCCTTGTTTCATTATTTGGTCACCATGTTTGGCTTCGTCTTTCAATTGATTATTTGCGGCACCAGCTACAATTGCACATTTCAATCGAGACAAGGTATCATCATTTAAAGTCGCTCCCAAGGCACATGGCGCATAAATATCCATTTCAGCGTCATAAACATCTTGAAGACCTACAACCTTGGCATTGTAAGTAGTTGATACCCGTTTTAAGGTATCTTCTTGTATATCACTTATAGA
Organism: uncultured Lishizhenia sp.; assembly: GCA_964562965.1. Taxonomy (GTDB): domain Bacteria; phylum Bacteroidota; class Bacteroidia; order Flavobacteriales_D; family Crocinitomicaceae; genus UBA952. The sequence goes on along the minus strand of CAZLVX010000083.1, from coordinate 1,668 downwards.
TACAATTGCTCCTTCTTCGGTAAGGTGTTTAACTAGGTATTCGCCAACGTGACCAACACCTTGAACCATTATTTTTTTACCGGTTAAACTATCAGATCCATATTGAATTTTAGCACAGGCTTTCATACCCATGTAAACCCCATAAGCGGTGACAGGAGAAGGATCTCCACTTTTACCAGGCAAACCAACAACATGTTGAGTCTCTTTGCTAACGTGAACCATGTCCTCTGGGGATATCCCAACATCTTCTGCCGTAATGTATTTTCCAGACAAGCTATTAACAAATTGGCCAAATCTTCTAAAAAGAGCTTCTGATTTCATGGTTTTGGAATCACCGATAATTACTGCTTTCCCTCCACCCAAATCCAATCCAGATATGGAATTCTTATAAGTCATCCCTCTGGACAACCTTAACACGTCGTTCAAGGCCTCCATTTCATTCTGATACATCCACATTCGTGTGCCTCCTAATGCAGGTCCCAACGTAGTATCATGAATAGAGATTATGGCTTTTAACCCAGAAGCAGCATCTTGACAGAATAAAATCTGTTCGTGCCCAAGTTTTGTCATCTGGCTAATTACTGGATTATCAGTAAGATTGTCAGGAGTGGTAACGGTAATTTCAGACATCGATATATTAGTTCGTTAACTTATCGTTTGAATTTATAATTTTACAAGCAATTCTAACGGAGGCAAAAATAGGAAATATTCAATGAAGTCACTTAAATACCTGAACAAATATTTATGGAAGTACAAGTGGTTATTTCTTACCGGGATTATATTCACTATTGTCAGTAACTATTTCGGTGTTAAAATGCCCATTTACGTTAAAGAAACGGTTGACGAATTAATGGGGTCTCAAGGTTTAAACACGTTTAATGACGCCCTTCTACTTTCATTGAAAGTTGGTGGAATCTATTTGGGATTGTCGCTATTAAAAGGATTCTTCTTGTTTTTAATGCGACAAACCATCATTATCATGTCTAGGCATATTGAATTCGATTTGAAAAATGAAATTTTCACACATTATCAATCCCTAGATGCAGGGTTTTACAAAAAAAATGCTGTCGGTGATTTAATGAATAGAATTTCTGAAGATGTTGGTTTGGTTCGGATGTATTTAGGTCCTGGTATTATGTACTCCATCAACCTTATTGTTCTTTCCACAATGATCATCGTTCAGATGATTCAAATTAGCCCAGTTCTTACTTTTTATGTATTACTCCCATTGCCTATCATGTCATTTTTGATCTACCAGGTATCTACTCAAATGAATAAATTGAGTAAAAAAACGCAAGAGGAACAATCGAAACTGTCTTCAATTGCTCAGGAGACTTTCTCTGGTATTCGTGTCATGAAAACATATTTAGCAACAGAAACTAGAAATGCATTATTTTCTGAAGCTGCAGATAATTACAAAAATCGAAGCATGAAATTAGTTGTAGTGAATGCTCTTTTTCTACCAACAATGTTGTTTTTGATTGGCGCAAGTACATTGATAGCTATTTATTTAGGTGGCTTGATGAGTTATAAAAATGAGATTTCATTGGGTGGTATCGTCGCATTTATATTCTTTGTAAATAATTTAACTTGGCCCTTTGCGAGCATTGGCTGGGTTACTTCTATTGTTCAGCGAGCCGCAGCTTCTCAACAACGAATAAATGAATT
>CAZLVX010000082.1:0-9578 GCA_964562965.1 uncultured Lishizhenia sp. | reverse complement strand
GCTTTAAAAAGACAAGGTTCAAATCCTTGGTTGCAATCAGGTACTCACGTTGATAATTTAGGTGATGCCATTAGCCCTAATGTACAAAGGGTTGGAGCAACGGGTTGGAGCAATTGGGGATTTGCAGGAGGTTCAGGAACACCATTGCCTGTTGAGCTTACCTCCTTCAATGTAGTTTGTGAAGAAGGAAACAATAGCCTAGAGTGGACGACAGCTTCAGAATTTAATAGCCAATCTTTTGATGTTGAGTTGTCAAGAGACGGAAACTTATGGGAGAATGCAGGTTCACTTGCCGCTGCAGGTATTAGCAATGAAGAGTTGACCTATCAATTTTCCAACGCAAAATTAGGATCTCACAAATATGCTCGATTATTACAGCTTGATATTGATGGTCAATCAAAATTATATGGACCAATTGAAATTACATGTGCTGCTGAATTAAGTATGTCAACTGTTCCTAACCCAAGTGAAAGTGCTTTCAACGTAATCATTCGTTCAAATGAAACCAAATCAAAAGGAAGTTTAATAGTAAGAGATATCGCTGGTCATTTAATCTCTACTTCAGAGGTTGAAATACTGAATGGAATAAACTTATTTCCTATCCACAACGCAAAACTTTCAAGTGGGACATACATCATTGAATTTAGGTCGTTGCACCAAATGCCTTTGATCGAACGACATATCGTTAAATAGTCCTTTTTTCATGCGAATCTTGTGACGATTGCTTATTTTTGTGGTCATGAATTGGAAATTATTCAATAGTATCACAAAAGAATTCTTTTCAATGCGACTCATGGCAGTCGCATTGTTTGTTTTTCTAGCCGCCATCGCAATTGCAACCTTCATTGAATCACTCTATGGGATACAAGCTGCTAAAATTCTTGTTTACAACCATTGGTGGTTTGAAATATTGTTGGTTTACCTTGGATTGTCATTAATCTCAAACATTGTAAAATACCGAATGTGGCAAAGAGAAAAGATCGCTATGTTGACCTTCCACTTGTCGTTTATTTTTATTCTAATTGGTGCAGGCGTAACACGTTTTGTTGGTTTTGAAGGCATCATGGTGGTGCCCGAAGGGAGCGAGGTGAATTTTATCTACAGCGGAGAACCTCACATTTTGGTGCATGTTCAAAATCCAAAGAAGAAGGAATCTTCTGCTACATTCACAGAAAAGAAACTACTCTCGGTTATTACCAATAATGACTTTGAACTTGAATATGAATTTGAAGGTAAACCCTTGACAATCTCATACGTGGACTTCAAAGCAAAATGCAACAAGGCAATCGAAAGCAATCCGTCGATAGCTGAATCAGGAATTGAATTATTCACGAACGGTAGAAAAGCCAATGCCTTGTTTAAAGAGGAGATTTTCAGAATTGGAGATGTTCCAATTACGTTCAATACGCCACTCGAAGCACCTGGAATAGAAATCAAAGCGTTTGGTGATTCCCTGAAAATAAAAACTGCGGTTCCCATCGAAGTAATTAAAATGTCAGAACTAAGGCAAGAGGAACAGAAAACAGGTATTCAGGATTCTACAAAAATTAAAACAATTCCAATTAATTCCTGGTATCCGTTCACTACGCGGACACTTTACAAAGTTGGAAACGAACAATTTGTCTTTAATCGCATATTAAAAAATTCACGAAGAGGTCTTGTGCCGACTGGAAACTTAAAAGAAGGACTTGACTATTTAACAGTTAAAGTTTCATACGATGGTCAAGAAAAGGAGGTACAACTCGAAGGAGGAATGGGGAATGTTCCCACTCCGGAAAAATTCGAATTAGGCGCCATGATTTTTCAGTTGGAATACGGTGCAATTCGAAAAACACTTCCCTTCACCATAACCTGTAAGGACTTTCAACTCGACAACTACCCTGGCTCTCAAGCGCCTTCGTCCTTTGCAAGTGAAATACAAGTTAACGATCCGAGAAGTGGTGAAAAATTTGACCAACGTATCTTTATGAATAATGTAATGGATTATGACGGCTATCGTTTTTTTCAATCGAGTTACAAGCTTGATGATCCTTCAACACCCGAAAATGAAGAAGCAACTGTTTTGCAAGTAAACAGTGATTTTTGGGGCACAAATATTACGTATTTTGGATACCTAATGATGAGTATCGCTATGCTCCTGTCGCTTTTTGCTCCTGTCGGACGCTTTCGTTTACTTAACGAAAAACTAAAAGGTTTAAAAGAAAAAAGAAAGTCCATTACCTTGTCGATTCTTTTTGGATTTTTGGTCTTCGGTGGAAATCTCCATGCGCAACTTAACGACCACACTTCCCCTGATTTAGCAGATTTTTCTTCCTATCACCAAATTGTGGGAGAAGAACATTCTGATAAACTTGCCCGTTTGCTTGTACAAGAGATTAAATTCAACCACGAACAACATCAATTTACGCCAACTGGAAGAATCATTCCATTCCATACCATTGCTGATCGATTACTGAGAAAAATCTACCGTGGTACTTCTTTCGATGGTAGTAATCCTGTTCAAGTTGTCTTCAGCATGCACATGTATCCTCAGTATTGGGCTAAACAAGAAGTAATTCAGGTTCCTACCGCAGTAAGAGAAAAATTAAAACTTAAAGAATATGCTTCATACAACGAATTAACAGGAGAAACCGGACAATTTAAATGGATTGAAGATTACGAAAAAGCACACCAAAAACTAGAGTCGCAGCGCAGTGAATTCGATAAAAAATTAATCAAACTGAACGAAAAATACGAAGTGGTAAAGGGTGTCTTCACTTGGAATTATTTTCGAATGACCCCTTTAGACAAGGATAAACAAAACCGTTGGTTTCAACCAAAACGCATGTTTGAAGGTCTTGTGAATCCATATGTGTTAGATACCACCTATTTTCACCTAAATCTTGAGGACTTTCAGCGCGCAAATGACACTTCCAATTATTTGCTTTTCGCAGAAATGTACAATGCCTTATATCCAAGTAAGAACATTCAGGATATTTTGGCCATGCCTCCACCAACACTTTTTATTGACATTCTACACTTCTCACCCATTCAAAAAGCCATTCAGACTGGCAATTATACACATGCCGAGAAACTACTCGGAAATTATAAGAATTTCTTGGAAAAATTCGTTAATCTCTCTCCTGCAGATGTCGAAACGGCCATTATTACGCTGCGTTATTTGATGATTACTTCGGACGAAGCAGCAAGGTCCGGGAATTATTCGAAGGCTGATGACTTATTGGATAAAATTATTGCGCGTCAACGGAGTATAGGAAAAGATGTGGTTCCTTCAGAATCGATGGTTGATCTTGAAATTCGCTACAACAAAATGCAAATTTTCAAAAATACGGGCTACGGATATGCATTGTGTGGGTTTTTGATGCTTTTACTTTTCTTTTGGCAACTTTTTGTGAAACCACAAGGAAAATTATTTCGCGTGCTTTCAATCAGCGCAAAAGTGCTCTTTTGGCTCATCATAACTCTCTTTTTATACCATGGAGCAGGAATTGGAATGCGGTGGGCAATTTCGGGTCATGCACCGTGGAGTAACGGATATGAAGCGTTGGTATTTATTGCATGGGTAACAATGGTGGCGGGAATTGCCTTTTCGAGAAAGAATGCTGCAGTTTTACCAGCGACTGCTTTACTGGCTTATTTCATGTTGTTTGTTACCGAACAAAATCTTATGGATCCGGAAATTACACCACTTGTTCCGGTATTGCAATCGTATTGGTTGATGATTCACGTGGCGATCATTACCGGTAGTTACGGGTTTCTTGGTTTGGGAGCTATTCTCGGCCTAATAAACATGATCCTTTTTATTTTCAAGCGTGAGAAAAACAAGACCATTCTTGACATCAACATTAGTGAATTAACGTATGTTTCGGAAATGACCGTCACTATCGGATTGTTCATGCTAACGATTGGAACTTTCCTCGGAGGGGTGTGGGCAAATGAGTCGTGGGGTAGATATTGGGGCTGGGATCCAAAAGAAACCTGGGCACTCGTGTCAGTTTTGGTTTACGCTATATTACTCCATTTACGATTTATTCCACAATTGAGTAGTAAGTTCATTTTCAATGTTTATTCTTTTTGGGGATATTCGGCGATTCTCTTTACATTTTTCGGGGTAAACTTCATGCTTGTTGGACTACATTCATACGCTCAAGGAGAAGGACTTGGAAGTTTGCCGAATTGGCTTTTGTATACAATTGCTTTCTTCTACTTTCTGACAGAATTAGCCGCAACACGTAACGCAATTTTAGGCAATAAAGAACGCTCACTACCATCTGTATTCCGAATTATCGGGATCAAACTACTTGTTGTATCTGCCATATTTTCAATTGTTTACTTTATTTTTAGGCAATACATCAATACAAGTATACCAGCAGAGGAATATATTTTCACTTCCTTTAAGTTCACGGAATACGCGTTGCTTACCATAGTATCTGTGCTCGTAATTAATGTAGTTCTTCTTCCACTTAAAATGAGGTGGCTTTTTAAATCTTGGTGATGGATTCGTTAGCAGAGCGCATACTCTTTGAAGACAACCATCTTCTGGTCGTAAATAAGTTGCCATCTGAAATCGTGCAAGGCGACAAAACAGGAGACGAGCCACTGCCTGAAAGAATCAAATCTTTTTTAAAAGAAAAATATCAGAAACCAGGAAATGTTTTTTGTGGCGTCGTTCATCGCTTGGATCGACCGACGAGTGGAGTTGTGGTTTTTGCGAAAACTAGCAAGGCCTTGGAACGTTTAAATGCGCAATTTCGCGAAAAAGAAACCAACAAGACCTATTGGGCAATCGTTGAAAACAAACCAAAGGAACTGAAAGGTTCATTGAGAGATTATTTAAAAAAAAACGAGTCTCAAAATAAAAGTTATGTTGTAAATGAATCAACTCCAGGTGCTAAATTAGCCTTGCTTCACTATCAACTTTTAGCCTCTTCTGATCGTTATCACTTGCTTGAAGTCACCATAGAAACGGGAAGGCATCACCAAATTAGGGCACAATTGAGTAATATAGGATGTATCATTAAAGGTGATCTTAAATATGGCGCAAAAAGAGCGAACAAAGACGCTTCCATTGGATTGCATGCACGTTCTCTTCGTTTTTTGCACCCTACCACCAAAGAGGAAATCACGCTAATTGCGAACCCTCCTGCAGACGCTGTGTGGGATTTTTTTATGAATGAGATAGGATGAAAGAGCGTGTTACACAACTTTCTATGTCGGCATTCAACTACGAGCTTCCCGATGATAGAATAGCGTTTTACCCAGCAGAACCTCGAGACTCCAGTAAGCTTTTAATTTATAAAAATGGCGTAATTGAGGATCACATCTACACGGAATTACCTCAACATTTGCCTGAAAACACATTTTTAATTGCGAACGATACAAAAGTTGTGGAGGCCAGGTTGCTATTTGAAAAACAATCGGGAGCGAAAATCGAAATTTTCTGTTTGGAACCCGACGAACGTTATGCGGATGTTGTGAGTGGTATGCAACAAAAAGGTGACGTGTACTGGAAGTGCTTGATTGGCGGTGCAAAAAAATGGAAAGATGAGCTTCTTACGCTGAAAAACAATCATACCGACCTTCACGTTAAAAAAACTTCGCACTCAGGAAGTCCGGCCGTTTTGCATTTTACATGGAATGACCACGAAATGACCTTTGCAGAAATATTGCACCTCTTTGGTAACATCCCGCTGCCGCCCTATATTAAACGAAAGGCGGAGAAACAAGACCAAACGGACTACCAAACTGTTTACGCACAACACAAAGGGTCCGTGGCGGCACCCACAGCGGGACTACATTTCACAGAGAATTTACTCGAACGATTGCAGCAAAAAGGTATCCATTCCCATTTTGTGACGCTTCATGTTGGCGCAGGCACCTTTATGCCGGTAAAATCAGAGACCTTGGGTGGACACGAAATGCATGCTGAATTTTTAGACGTTTCCATCGCTTTTATTCGGGCATTTCTCAAAAACAACGAAAAAAAGGTATGTGTAGGCACCACTTCCTTGCGCACTTTGGAATCCCTTTATTGGATGGGAGTTAAAGTATTGACTAATTCCAATATTGGTGTTGAAGAAATTAAAATTTCACAATGGGATGCGTACGAGCTCCCGCAAGATTTTTCTGTTGAAAGTGCATTTCAAGCGCTGGAGAATTGGATGAAATCTGCTCAACTAACGCACTTGGTAGTACCCACTCAATTATTAATTGCTCCAGGCTATTCCATCCGAACGGTAGATGCCATTCTCACAAATTTTCACCAGCCGGAATCTACCTTATTGCTTTTGATTTACGCCTTTGTAGGTGAGGACTGGAAAAAAATCTACGCGCATGCCATGGAGAACAACTACCGCTTTCTCAGTTTTGGAGACGGTAGCCTTTTGTGGAGGAAATAGTTAGATAATCTTACTCACAATAAAAATAATAGCTTTCACTCTTGAATAATCAAGGTTGTCAGCATAGTCTCCTGAACCTTGGAACCGGAACTTTTGTAATTGATTTGTAAATTTAACTTTTCACCCAGCTTTCTATCGCGGAGGTGCTTCGCTTTTATAATATCTCCCTTATACTTTTTTCCGAGATAAGAAATACTTATTACGTCACACCACGGATCATAACAAAATGGATTTGGAAATTTAACACGGACCCTACTATTCAATTTCTGCGAACAAGTGGTTGTCGCACATACCGGCAAAGGAAAATTTTCAACTTTAATTTTTTTAATTTCTAAAGTGGATGAATTCCATTTTCCTTTTTTCACGACAAATAATTCAACTTCTCCGACGGTAGTTAGCCTTACGTTAAAGACCATTCCGTCGTCATAAATTTTATCCCCAAGCCATTTGGTTTTTTCTACAACACCAGAATTGGTAAGTAGCTCAAGGTCCTTATCTGTTGAATTTATAATTACTTGATTTCTGATGGAAGTATAGAATACATCGCATCTCGTCTCGATCAAATTTTGTGAGTAGCAATTTAAAAAGCCTAAGTTTAATAGTATCAAAAAGAGTATTTTAGCTGATTTCATTGAAAGAATATGAATAACACCATCTAAAATTAAACTTAATTTGAACTACACGTCTATATTTTTGATTTTCCTTTTACTTTCCTTTCCATTGTTTTCACAAAATCAGGACAGTACTGACCGCGCCTTGTTTGCGTCTTTTGGGGAAGAATTTCTTTGGGGAACCGCCACGGCTGCTTATCAAATCGAGGGTGCTTGGGATGTTGATGGTCGTGGACCTTCCATTTGGGATGCATTCAGTCAAAAATCGGGAAAAATAAAACAAAACGACAATGGTAATATTGCCACAGATTTCTACCACCGATTCAAAGAAGACATTCAACTTGCGAAAGACATGAAATTCAAGGTTTTTCGTTTTTCCATTTCGTGGTCAAGAATTTTCCCTTCAGGAAATGGAGATCTAAATGCTCAAGGGGTTGCTTTTTACCACACCGTTATCGACGAATGTCTAAGGCAAGGCTTGGAACCATGGATAACACTTTACCATTGGGATTTACCTTTAGCTCTGCAAGAAAAAGGTGGGTGGGCAAATCGGGAAATCATTTCGTGGTTTAGTGTATATTCAACATTTTGTGCACGCGAATACGGTTCAAAAGTAAAGCATTGGATGGTCTTCAATGAACCTGCCGCTTTTGTTGGTTTGGGTTACCTCGCAGGCTACCATGCTCCTGGAAAAAGAAACCCAACGGCCTTTCTTAAAGCGAGTCATCATGCGTGTTTAGCAATGGCTGAAAGCGGACGAATACTTCGTACAGAAATCAAGGATGCACAGATAGGAACGACATTTAGCTGTTCTGTTGTAGACCCCTGGAAAGAAAATGGCAAACATGACAAAGCGGTAAAACGGATGGATGCATTATTGAATAGAATGTACATTGAACCAAGTTTGGGTTTGGGTTATCCGGACAAGGAACTGCCTTTTCTCCGTAAGATGAAACGATACATATTACCCGGTGATACTGAAAAATTATCTTTTGATTTCGATTTTATAGGTCTACAAAACTATTTTCGTGTCGTTGCAAAAAGAAGTCATTTAATACCATTTGTTTGGGCTAGACAAATCAGTGCAAAAAAGCGCAACGTACCTTACAACGAAATGGGATTTGAAATATATCCTGATGGCATCTACCGAATTTTAAAACAGTTTTCAAAATACCCTTCTCTTCGAAATATCGTGATTACTGAAAATGGCGTGTGCACGAAAGATTCTGTTGAAAACAATAGTATTCATGACTCAGGCAGGGTAGATTTTTTTCGTCAATACCTGTGGCAAGTGGCAAAAGCAAAAAGCGAAGGAGTTCCAATTTCAGGTTATCTCGTTTGGAGTTTGACCGATAATTTTGAATGGACGGAAGGTTATTCCCCTAGATTTGGCTTAGTTTACGTTGATTACCTCACTCAAAAACGCATCGTGAAGGATTCTGGAAATTGGTTCAAACTGAATTTAGAATGAAAAAATAGATAGATTTACGAATAATTAATCAATTCCCTATGACAACAAATTCAACTCTTAAAGATCATGCAATTGTTTCTCTCGAAAATAAATGGGGTTCGGCTGCTTTAACTGTATTGTTATTTTCAATTATTACTGGTATTTCACAAATCATCCCTTTTTTCGGACCAATAATTTCTATTTTCATATCTGGTCCTTTTGCGCTGGGATTGGCAATTTACTTTATGAATATAGCACGCGGATCTGAGAGTAAATTTGAACAAATCTTCGATGGTTTTAAGTCCTTCACTACCGCATTAGGTGCATACCTGCTCATGGCAATTTTTGTTTTTCTTTGGTCTCTTTTACTTATCATCCCAGGAATAATTGCAGGTCTAGCCTACTCCATGACCTATTTTGTTATTGTAGACAATCCCTCTATTGGAGCATTTGATGCGCTGAAAAAAAGTAAGAAAATAATGGATGGTTACAAAATGAAATTATTTCTACTGCTCCTCAGTTTTATCGGTTGGGCACTTTTATGCATACTTACTTTGGGAATTGGATTTCTTTGGTTAATGCCGTATATTCAAGTAACGATGGTTAAATTTTATGACGAAATAAAAAACACACAGGAAGAATTGAATTTTGACCTAAACAAGTAATTACTTTCCTCCTTGCGAACTTGTCAATTGCACAAACTTACCACCTGACATCCTGAAATTTAAATTTCCAATAGAAAAGTTTTTTCCTTCCCCTATTTTGGCAATATCCAATAAATCTGCTTCCATGGTATGTATAGAACCTCCCGTTTGATAGGCAATTTCGAGTAAGTTAAGATTTAAGCGCTCCGTGACACCACATACCACTACCTTTATCGGAATTTTCTGATTTTTCAAGTGTTCCAGCAACTGCATGTCGCAAGGATTTTCCCAGTTATCGGCAATCAAAACGATGTTCTTTTTATTCTCAGGGTATTTTTTTATCGCATAACAAATGGCTTCAAGATCATTTTCCTCGTGTCCACCCTTTTCCATAGCTTCAAATGCCACATCAAGCAAAGGCTCCAATTTTGTTTCGTTAGTAGCCCAAATCCCATGATCATCAAGTCTTTGTTCT
>CAZLVX010000081.1:3781-9624 GCA_964562965.1 uncultured Lishizhenia sp. | reverse complement strand
AATTGTCGGCTATCAAAACTATATTCTTCTTGTTTTCCGGGAATTTTTTAATTGCATAACAAATGGCTTCAAGATCATTTTCTTCGTGTCCACCTTTTTCCATAGCTTCAAAAGCCACATCAAGTAACGGTTCCAATTTTGTTTCGTTAGTAGCCCAAATCCCATGATCATCAAGTCTTTGTTCTTGATTCGTACTCTTGGAATCGTTGTCATTAAAAAATACGATTTGCTTAAAGGTTTTCATTTTGTTATTAGCCGCAATCCAAAGTAATAATTGTGCGGTGTACGGTGACATGCTTCCTGTAACGTCGCAGACTACCAACATGTCTTTCCATGCCTTATTCCTTTCGAAAACTTTCAATAAGGTGGAATCTTCTGGTTTTGCCTTACCCTTTACTACATCCAAAATCGTTTTATTTTCTTGCTGAAAGGTTGGCATTTTCCGGTAGTAAATAACAAATCCATGAAAGTAACGCTGCATATCCGCTTCGCTTTTCACATCTAATTGTTTGATAAGATTCCATTCCACTAAACCATTGTTGAAGGCCATGGGAAGAAACTTATAAAGCTCAATAATTCTATCGCGGTTCAGTCCAGAAAGATCAGCTCCTTTAGGGTAATCTGAGTATACTAGATCAACACCTATAATGGTTTGTGTTTTTAATTTTCTCAATTCATCCGGATTGAGGACAGTACTTTCTCCTGGATTCATTTTTAACTTCAATGAACTAAAGCCGTTTTCCTCCGGTTTGTATTTTTTAACTTTTACCGTATCCTTAAATCGGATGCGTTCATTAATTGAAATTTGAGCTTTCGTGGAAATTATCCCAACAAGTACAGTGGAAATAAGAACTAAAACTTTCATGGAGAGAATATTTGGAGAATGTTAAACAACATCTAACAAACGACAAGTATTCAAAAAGTAACAAGTTCAAAAAAATAACCAATTTTTATTGCTCAATAAAGGCTGCTATTCTATCAATGTAAGCTTGGTAACCCATTACGAAGGGTGTGGTTTCATGTTCTCCTCCAGGTACTAAAGCCTTTTCCTTGATTCCCATTTTATTGTCGTATACCAATTGCCCATGATGCGCCACGGTGAGGAAAGAATCGTCTTCACCATGAATCCATAAAAGCGGAACGTTAACTTTCTTTATTTCAGTAGCGTTATCGATTTTAAGGTCAACTAAAAAACTTCCCGGCATAGACAACAAGCCTCCATCTTGAATCAAAATTTCTGCAGAAGCAAAAGGCGCCTCCAAAATTATTTTTGAGGGATCGAGCGGATATTCGCCCTGATGACCAGCCACCTCACAAACAGGAGCGGAACCAAGCGAAAATCCCATCATCATTAAGCGATCGCTCGTTAACCCCTTATCTTTAAGCCACTGTAAGGCCGCACGAGTAGATGCATACATATTTTCTTCTGTCGGGGATCCTTTGGTTACACCATATCCTGGATAATCAAACATCAACACACCATATCTTCCCAAACCTCCCATATGGGCATATAATTTCTGCCTAGGCCAATAAAAGTCCATGTGATCCTTATTTCCATGACAATACAAAAGAACAGTGTCGCTCGCAATGGAGGATGTATCTCCCACATAAATTCCCTGAATCATAATGGTCTCGCCGTTATCGATTATTGGAAATTCAACACGATGGATCATAGAATTTGGAACCGCGAATTGACCTGAAAGATCAAGACTAGTCTCACCCTGGTATGCATCAAGAAGATACGCTTCAAGGGGCGAAGGATTAAATAAAAAACTATCCATACGCTTGCGGCAAGACACCAACAAGCTTGCTATTAAGGCTAAAAATAAAATTTTCTTCATCTTCTTAAAATTTATAATGAACACCAAAATAGGCCCCGAGAGCCCCATAGTTACCAAGTAAGCTTGGGTAATCCACGACAATATTTTCATTGGAATAGATCGGTGCTAAAATTTTCATTTCCAATTGATAATCCCAATGCCTTCTCTCCCATTGGTGACCGATTTGCAAACTTGGAATCCAAAATTGTTCGTTTTTCCTGCCTTGAGATTCTGTTAAATAGGGATCAAACCAATTAGAAACTCCTGCATACAACGTATTGATGCGTTTTGGATTTTTTCCTTCCATAGCACGTGAACGATAGACGCTGTAATCGAAATAATAATTGGCATCTACCTGTGGCCAAATTCTGTTTGACCCTGTGTAAAAATCAACAAGAAAGTTTACCGCTGGACTCACGGTAACTCCCATTCTATCTTTTTTCCAAGGTTGATAGCATGCACCAAAATCCATTTGACCAACTCCAAAGAGTAAAGAAGTAGTATACAAATTCCCTGTAATTGTCAAATCTTCACGCAAGCCATAGCCGTAGCCAACACTAGTAAATGGTAGAGGGATTGCTCCTATTCCTGGTACTTTCGAAACCGGCCCACCGAAATGTGAATTTATAGCGTGTTCGCCTTTCTCCAGGGGTTTCACATAACGTGTAGGAGCACAGCCAATAGACAGAGCTAACAAAGCTAGTATATAGCTCGTTTTAAATAAGTTCATATGTAAATTTAAATTTTTGATTCAAAACAAAATAAGTTAGAATTAATCAAGTTCAAAACTATCATTTTTTTCCCGAATGGCGTACTTTTGCTGTATGGCAGGATCAACATACGGTACCATTTTCAGAATAACAACATTTGGAGAGTCTCACGGCAAAGGTATCGGAGGAATCATTGATGGTGTACCCGCCGGACTAGAAATCGATATACCAAGAGTTCAAGATGATTTAAACAAAAGAAAACCAGGACAATCGACATTCACTACAGCGAGAAAAGAAGATGATAAATTAGAAATTTTATCGGGAATTTTTGAAGGAAAAACGCTTGGAACCCCTATTGGTTTCTTTATTGCGAATAAAGATTCAAGAAGCCAAGATTATGAGAATATTTCAACAGCTTTTCGTCCATCGCATGCTGATTTTTCTTACACAAAAAAATACGGGATTCGTGATCCTCGCGGAGGAGGAAGAAGCAGCGCTCGCGAAACAGCATGTCGGGTTGTGGCAGGATCTATTGCAAAACAGATATTAGCTACACTTGGAATTCATTTTTCAACTTACGTTTGTAAAGTAGGTGCCATTGAGTTAAATGACCTTTCCTTCTTCAACTCGGAACAAATTGAGTCCTCTCCAATTCGTTGTCCTCATCCTGAAGTTTCAAAAAAAATGGAGGAGCTCATTCTTTCCGTCAAAAATGAAGGTGACACGATTGGAGGGATTGTTCAAGCCATAATTGAAGGTGTTCCGGCTGGCCTTGGTGAACCGGTATTTGATAAATTACACGCAGAACTGGGAAAGGCCATGTTATCCATTAATGCAACTAAAGGTTTCGAAATTGGAAGTGGATTTGGTTCAACAGACAAAAAAGGTAGTGAATTGAATGATGAATTTACATCTTTAACCAGTACAAAAACCAATAATTCCGGTGGCATTCAGGGCGGAATATCCAATGGAATGCCCATACATTTTAAGGTAGCATTTAAACCTGTCTCTACCCTTCTTCAATCACAAGATACTATCAATGAAAATGGAGAAAAGGTAGTGATTCAACCCGAAGGTCGACATGACCCTTGTGTTGTTCCTAGAGCTGTTCCAATCGTTGAAGCTATGGCGGCGATTGTCATTCTCGACTTTTACTTACGAAATAAGTCTGTAACTTTGTAAAAAACACTTATGATACAACGCGTTCAATCCTTGTACTACCTCGTGGCCATGATTTTACTTGGTGCATGCCTTACGGGAGTTGATATTTACCGATTTTCTACAGAAAATTCCTATTTTGCTTTTAATGCTTTTGGTTTTCATGAAGCCCTAAACGATGAAAGTGGTAAAATGCTCTCCAGTCAATCTAAACCGTTTTATATCGTTGGCATCTTGATGGTTCTGTTTATTTTCTATGTAACCATGTCATACAAAAAACTGAATACCCAATTGAAATTAGCACGCTATGTTTCTTTCGCTTATTTGGCCATTGTTATTGCTATAGTGGTTTTTGGGGCAACAGGAAATCAATACTTTTACGACGGTAAATGTACCCGTGAATTAGGTGCAGGTTTTTCTTTACTGGTTGTCGGTTTCCCATTTTGCTATCTTGCACAATTAGGAATTAAACGCGATAAAAAGTTATTGGATTCGCTTAATCGATTGCGTTAATTCAATAATTTACACATCTACGCGTTTCTAGATTGTATGGTAATTTATCCGCATGCTAAAAAATGGTCTAGTTATTTGCATTTTGTTGCGTGTGCTTTTCTAATCATTGGTGTTTGCTGCAGTAAATTCCTTATGTCGATGGGCTTACTCCTTGGTGGAATTTCATTTTTTACGAGTGGCACTATCGTTTCATCTACAAAACAACTATTCAGAAATCCCTACTTTCAGTTACTTTTTGGATTTTATGCTTTGCATCTAATAGGATTACTTTGGTCTGAAAATTTAACATACGGATGGAATGACGTGCGACAAAAAAGTTCGCTTGTTATAATCCCAATTATTGTTCTATACCGTGAAGATTGGAGTCAGGTCAAAATCGATCGCCTTTTACAATTATTTTTAGCCACGCTGAGCATCACTGCGTTGGTAAATTTTACCGCTTATTATTTCTTCAAAGATGAATTGCAATTGGCTGATATTCGGAGTATGTCTATTTTTGAATCTCATATTCGCTTTGGAATTTTAATAGGCTTAGGCGCCGGGGTTGCCTTTTATTTTGCACAAAAAAAGCTGCTCAATAAATACCTCCTACTGATTCTCGTATGTTGGTTTGGTTTTTATTCCTATTACAGTCAAGTGTTATCAGGGATTTTAAGCTTTTTGATTTGTTTATTTATATTTTTAGTCATCCAATTCAATCAGTATCGGCCCATTTTATATTCGCTATTAGCCTTGCCCATTGTTTGTGTGGTGTCTATTTATTATTACCTGCAACTTCCTGTTGATTATCCCAAAATTGAAATGGCGAACCATGAGCAATTGGCTAAGGTTTGGAATGCAAAATCAACATTGTCATATGACAGTCTTGATGCAAAGGCACAACCGCTTAAATTTACGCTGGCCCGATACTTAAGCTCAAAATCACTCGCATTAGATGCTACAGGAGTAAGCTCTTTAACAGACCAAGATATTAATTATATTGAACGGGGGTTTGCTGATGTTCGGGAAACATCCGGTGGAATACCTGCTCGTTTATTTCAAGTCCGTTACGAATTACAACATCCCGGAAACCCCAATCTTCACCCCATAACAGAACGATTAGAACTTTGGAAAAATGCTTGGTTCACCATTCAAAAATCTCCGTTTATTGGTGTGGGAAATGGAGATGTTGACGACGCCTTGCAAATTTCCTACAACGAACGAGAAAGTAAACTCACCAAGGAAAGACGCTTACGAGCACATCAATCCTATTTAACCTTTTGGCTTGCCTTCGGAATAGTTGGATTGTTGCTTTTCTCATGGTTACAAGGCTATTTTTTAGTTCAAACTTTAAAATATAGAAATATTTTGGCGTTTTGCTTTGGAATTATCGCATTGGTAACATTTCTATTCGAAGACACCTTGGAAACTCAGGCAGGCATCACTTTTTTTAGCTTTTTCTATGCCTTGTTTTCTATTCAAATCGGCAAAACACAAGCGAAATAAGCGTATCTTCGTGCCCCTAATCAAGCGAAATGAATTACCTTTCAGTAGAACAACTTACAAAAACTTTTGGTGAAAAGAAAATCTTTCGCGAGTTAACCTTTGGTATTGACCAAGGACAAAAAGTGGCGATCGTAGCCAAAAACGGAGCAGGAAAGAC
>CAZLVX010000081.1:0-3681 GCA_964562965.1 uncultured Lishizhenia sp. | reverse complement strand
CTGCTATCAGTTTTCAAACTTGATAATGTTCAGCAAAAAATAGGTTCCTTATCTGGAGGACAGAAAAAACGGGTCGCATTAGCTAAAGTCCTGCTTTCTGAAGCAGATTTTTTACTTCTTGATGAACCCACGAATCATTTGGACTTGGACATGATCGAATGGTTGGAGCAATTTCTTGCAACTTCGAGATCAACCTTGTTAATGGTTACCCACGATCGTTATTTTTTGGAAGTCGTTTGCGACACCATATTTGAGTTGTCCGATCAAACATTGTATAAATACAAAGGCAATTTCTCCTATTACCTAGAAAAAAAGGCAGAGCGTGAGGAGCAGATGCAATCGACAATCGAAAAAGCCAAAAACACTTTTCGCAAGGAATTAGAGTGGATAAGGCGGCAACCCAAAGCAAGAGGAACGAAGCAAAAAGCGCGCATTGAAGCTTTTCAAGACGTTAAAAAAGTAGCGCATCAGCGGTTGGAAGAGGACGAGCTTGATCTACCCGTAAAGATGGAAAGACTGGGAACCAAAATTGTTGAATTTCACAAAGTGGGTAAATCTTTTGGAGATAAAATCATTCTTTCTGACTTCACATACAATGTGCAGCGAAATGAACGATTGGGTATTGTAGGGAATAACGGGACCGGAAAATCAACATTTTTAAAAATATTGCTCGGCCAAGAACCTGCTGATAAAGGGAAAACGGTCATTGGTGAAACCGTTGTTTTTGGATACTACAGTCAAGATTTAATTAAAGTTCCTGATGACTTTAAAGTAATTGATGTTGTAAAAGAAGTCGCAGAATTTATCCCTTTAGAAAAAGGGCGTCAACTTTCCGCTGCGCAATTATTAGAGCGCTTTTTATTTCCGAGGGACATGCATTATCAATTTGTTTCCAAATTGAGTGGAGGTGAAAAAAGACGCTTAAAATTGTTGCGTGTATTGATGAGCAATCCTAATTTTTTAATACTCGATGAACCAACAAACGATTTAGACATTTTTGTGATGAGCGTCTTGGAAGATTACCTGCGTAATTTTCAAGGTTGTTTAATTGTTGTTTCTCACGACCGTTATTTCATGGACAAAATGGTAGACCATTTGTTTGTGTTCGAAGGTCAAGGAAAGGTTCGTGACATTGTTGGTAATTACACAGATTTTAGAAAAGCTCAACAAGTAGAAAAAAGAGAAACAAAATTAGAAGTTAAAATATCCCCGATGGAAAAAGAGGTTGTTCCGGAGGTAGAAACAAAACGTAAATTATCTTTTAAAGAAAAGGAAGAATTTAAACAGTTAGAAAACGAATTAGGTGAATTAGAATTGCGGAAAGAACAACTTTCTAATGAACTTTCAACCGGAATTTTTACTGGAGAGGAATTGTTAAGAAAAGGTGAAGAGCTAGGAAATGTAATTTCATTGCTTGAAGAAAAATCTGATCGATGGTTAATTCTATCGGAATACCTTTAATTGTAACCAAAGTCACATTGAAAGATGGACATTAGTTTTAATTTCATCAAATGAAATTTCTATTATCTTTTACATTATTGTTTGTTCTGATTAGAATTAACGCTCAGAACCAACTTTTCATTCCCGATACACTGATTGGAAATACCATGAATCTGGAAATCAAACACGATCACATGCACTTTTTTCCAGGAATTGAAACAGAAACCATGGGAATTAATGGACCCATACTAGGACCAACGTTGATTTTAACTAAAGGTCAACAAGTAAACATGAATGTTACCAATGTTCTTTTTGATACGACTACTATTCATTGGCATGGTTTACATGTATCTTCCGAAAATGACGGAGGTCCACACACACCTATTTTGCCTTTCTCAACTTGGAACCCTTCGTTTACAATTTTAGACAAAGCGGGAACATATTGGTATCATCCACATCTTCATCACATGACCAACATGCATGTTCAAATGGGAGTAGCAGGTATGATCATTGTGAGAGATAATGACGAAGCCGCTTTAAACTTACCAAGAACCTATGGTGTAGATGATATTCCAATTATTATCCAATCAAAGGCTTTTGATTCGAATAATCAAATAATAATTGAATCAGCTCTCGACACATCTGTCATGGTTAATGCTACGCTTGACCCTATAATTCAATTACCTGCACAAATAGTAAGGTTAAGGTTACTCAATGGTTCTTCTGAAAGGGTCTATAATTTAGGATTTTCAAATAATCAGAACTTTCATGTAATTGGTTCGGATGCTGGTTTGTTAGGTCAACCGATATCCTTAACTAGATTAAAACTTGCACCAGGTGAAAGGGCTGAGATATTGGTCAACCTCCAAGGATTTAATGGTCAACAAATTTCGCTTAAGTCTTATGCCTCCGAACTCTCTAATGGTATTTACGGTGCATTACAACCTGGAATGGGAGCAGGACAGAGCATTCCAAATTATACGTTAAATCCTTTGAATGGATCGAATTTCGATATAATGAAAATTCAAGTTATTCCACAAACTTTGAATGCAATTACAGAACTGCCAAATACATTAGTAACTCAAACCCCATGGAATAGTGGTCTTGTTGACGCGATGCGCACCCTTACCTTTAGCCCGCAAAATATGGGTCCAACAGCCATAACCGGCCCATTTATGATCAATAATTCCATGTTTGATATGAATGTTGTCAACTATGAAATTCCATTGAATAATTTGGAAATATGGACATTACAAAACAACACTCCAATAGCACATCCTTTTCATATTCATAATGTTCCTTTTTACATTTTGGATATTAATGGCCAGCAGCCTCCACCTGAGTTATCAGGCAGAAAAGATGTTGTTTTAGTTCCCGGCGGACAAGGAACCGTAAGATTTATTACAAAGTTTGAAGACTTTTCAAATCCAGATGTGCCGTATATGTATCATTGTCACATGCTCACCCACGAAGACCAAGGAATGATGGGGCAGTTTATCATATTCGACCCAAATGCCAATGTAGACGAAAATAATAATGAAAGTACTTTCGAATTTTATCCTAATCCATTTTCTGATAACTTATTTATAAATTCTAAAACTGAATCGATAATTACGATTTTTAACACTCTCGGAACAGAAGTTTTTAAAACAACGGTTGGCATTACTAATTTCAAATGTGATTTGTCCTCGTTAAATCAAGGTGCCTACTTCATAAGATTTAATAACAAGGAATTCGATAGGTCGTTTGTTTTAATAAAAAAATAGGGTCGTATACTAATTGTATATTAAGTTATCGGTATAAAAAAGATTTCGTATCGTTTTTTTGATGATCTTTGATTCGAATTTACTATATGAAAACCAACTATTTAATCTTTTTATTTCTTGTTTTTCCATTTATAAATCAAGCGCAAACTTTAATTTTCGCGGAGTTAACAGGTTCCCCAACGGTAAATACAACAGGATGGAATTTAACAGGCGCAACTTATTCGGGTGACACAGGTGGAGATGCTAATTTATTTTCAGATGAAATAGTTTTGACCGATGCTATAAATAGTTCAAGTGGTGGTATTTTTTACAATCAATCCATTGATTTATCTACCTGTTACCAATGGAAAGTTGAATTTGACTTTCGCATGTGGGAAGGAAGTGCCGCAGATGGAATCTCTTTTTGTTTTTTGGATGTACCTCCAACAGGCTTTGTAAGTGGCGGTGGAGTTGGAATTCCAGCTTCTTCAAATGG
>CAZLVX010000080.1:0-9629 GCA_964562965.1 uncultured Lishizhenia sp. | reverse complement strand
TACACAAATATTTTTCACAAAGTTAAGGAAGAAAATGAGGAATTGAAAACCTTTAACCAAAAGTACTTATTTGTCTTTTTTCTTAGACTTCACCTCTTTATCGGTTACAAAAACATACCTTGCCCCAAGAAAGAGTGTTGTTACTGGAAAACGAACCCCCGAGATTGGAGTTAGAATTTGATAACCGGTTGATAAATGCAATTGAAGCACTTTGAAACCAATCGAAGGAGTTAAGCCAGCCATGTAATTTTCATGGAGATCTGCTCGTAGATTTCCAGCTATTCCATACGTAAATCCAAAGGTGCCAGATTTATACCATGTCCCCATGTCGAATCCAATGATGGTTTTTAAGGATTGTTGTTCTAAACCTATAGCCGCATTGGCGCCGCCATGAATAGCCATTGTGGTGGAATTTTTCCACTTTCCCTTTTTCCATTGCCGTTCCATTCCCGCCTCAAGCGTATAATAGCGACCAGCTTGAATTCCAATATAAGGTCCTGTTCGAATGACGGTTTTGGGTTCGGGTTTTTTCCAGAATTGACCATATGAACTTGAGGTAATCAATAAAAAGAATGCTAAGACGACTTTCATTTGCTTTTTTTAATGATTTCAACGGCTTCTTTTTCAGAAATATTGTATTGCTCAGCTAGTTCTCTTGCTTTTATGAGATCTTCTTTGGATATATCAGGATTGCTCTCAATTTCCTCCTCTTTCTTTTCATTTTCCTTTCCCGATTGAAATTTGTACAAATAGGTTTCGGTTGCACCGGGGATTGTTTTAGATACAAATTCAGTGGAAAATCTATAAAGCAAAGAGTTTTCTTTGGTGTCAGAAGAAATAAATTTTTCTTCTTTATCCATCGAGGTCATGAACATCAGCATACTCCCAGTAAAGTATAAGAATTTTGCTGTACCAATGATGCCACCTGCTATTCTATTGGGTGTGGAAAGCATGGCAGCCTTGATTACTTTTTCAAGCGCTTTTCCCGCAAAGTAAACACCAACACCGACACCAATAAGTAATACGATAAAAATAAGCGGCGGCAAGAATTCAGGCTCTTCCTGTTGTGTATCAACAAACACCGCGGTGAGCTGATCTGAAAAGGTAAATGCTGCATAAAGGCCAACAAACAATGCTAAGATTGTAAAAATTTCCATAACGAATCCATTTCTGAAGCCTTTATATGCTCCGTAAACAAGAGGTATCGCAATAATTATGTCTAAAAAATTCACTTCACAAATGAACTAAAAATGAAAAACGGTTAAATATCTTCCCATCAAATCTTCTGAACATTGCGTTGTGAGAATTACCTTTGCTGAAATAATTGATTATGCTCACGCCCTACAACGATGATTATTTTATGAAGCAAGCGTTAGATGAAGCGCAAAAGGCTTATGATGCAAATGAAGTTCCTGTTGGAGCGGTAATAGTTGCTAAAAATCAAATAATTGCAAGGGGTCATAATTTAACTGAGACCTTGAACGATGTTACAGCGCATGCCGAGATTCAGGCCATAACTGCCGCCGCACAATATTTAGGAGCGAAATACTTGAAGGGCTGCACACTTTATGTCACACTAGAGCCATGTTGCATGTGTGCAGGGGCACTCTATTGGTCTCAAATTGATAAAATCGTTTTCGGGGCGCGCGATGAAAAACGTGGAGCAGGAACGGTTGGAAAATCACTTTATCATCCGACTACACTTGTTCAAAATGGCATAATGGAAGCTGAATGTTCTAATCTTTTGAAAGCTTTTTTCTCAAGCAAACGTTAGCGTCGATAACGAATTAACACGAACGTTTGAATTACTAATAAAACCAGAAATTCACCTAAGAAAAAAAGTATAAGGGGAAGATCATCTCGGGTGTAAATCAAGGCTAAAGCAACCGATAAGAAAAATAACATTTGTAGTGTAATGAGCAACAGAACACGCAACACGAAGTCAAAATCTTTGGCCTTGTAGAAAAATGAAATGGCAGAAGTAGAGGTATAAATGAAGAAAGTGATAACAGAAATTAAAAGACCATCTAGAAATTCTCTACTTGCTACGGCATTAAAAATAACTGCGGAAATTACACTCACAAAAAGATAAACGATAGATACAAAGAGAAAATTAGTCTTGTTCATTTTCTTTGTTCATTCTGAGCACTTCTCGAATGACCAGCACCAATGAAGCGGTCACACCAAATAAAGAAAAACCAATGGTCCACCAAGGTGTTGAACCCGGGTTTTTATCATCCAAATAAGTTCCAAGAAAAGTAAAAATGGCAATGATCGCTGCCATTTGAAAACCAATTGCTGAAAATTTGGCGTAAGACGAAAATTTAGAACTTGAAGGCTTTTTTGAGTTACTCAAAATCTACATTCGCATTGAAAGTTGGATTAGAAACAGGCGATTTCATTACACATGCTCCTTCGAAAAATGCTCCCTCCTCAATAGTTAGTTTCAATGTTTGAATATCTCCTTTAATACGGGCAGTGCTTTTGAGTACTAATAGATTTTCGATTGTCAATTCTCCATCCATTCCACCTTCAATTTCTGCATTCACACACACCAAGTTTCCTTTAACCTTACCTGTTGAGCCAATAAACACCTTGGAAGAACACGAAATATTTCCGTTCACTTCTCCTTCAATTAAAATACTTGCATCAGAGACAATATCTCCTGTAATCTCAGTGCCGGATAGAATTTTATTCATTTTTTCCATCGAATCATTTGTATGCGTTGAACCGAAAAAATCTTTACGTTTTAGAAGATCCATAATTAATAATTATCGTCGTAAAACAACTTGTATTCGTCAAATTTCGAGCTTTCTATTAACTTTTTCAAATTTTCTTGTGTAATAATGTAAATTTTATTGTCTTGATAATCACCTAAATCTTCAAATCCGGCTTTATAAGCATTCACAAAATCTTCTGCATCCTTTATTTTACTGAATTCTTGAATCAACACCATGTGTTTTTCGGTTAATGTCAGTTTTGGAGAAATTTTCATTTTGGATAGTTTTAATTTCCTCGTCGTAAAATCGGAAATAACACCTTTTGCGTCGTCAACGTCATCTTCTTCATCCATCAAAACTATAACATATTGCGCCACATCTGGGTTATAACTGAATGAATAGTTTTTATTAAAATTAACGGGTTCGTTTTTTGAATAACCATTTTTGATAATGTCTAACATTTCTTTTGCCCTAATTGCTTGAGGTGTCCCTGGTTTTTCTTCAATAATTTTCTTCAATCTAGGCATCAACTCTTGTTTATTCTCATTTATTTGTCCAAAAGCAAGCGCATTGAGAAGTAAATACTCAGCCCTGAGTGCATTTGCGGGTTCCGATGCTATAATTTTATCGGAGGTTTCCATTACTTCTTGATATTTTCCATTTTCATAAAGCGAGATTAAAGCGAGATAATTCACTTGTGCTTGTTGCTGAGAGGCTTTTTGTTTTATGTAAAAATCAGGGTCTTCAAAATACTTAGCAGCATCCGAATTTGGATAATTTACGATAATGTGGTTTCGGTATTTAAACGCAGCTCCTCCTTGCTCGTTTAGTTTGTATAGTTGAAATGCCGATGAAAGATCGGTCAGATTTATTTCCTTAACTGCCAATGCCGATTCAAATTGTTCGCCCGCTAAAGAAGTTTCATTCAATACTTCCTTGTACAGAACTCCTGCTTGATAATACGCTTCTTGCATTTTTAATCGAGAGGTTTGAAACGCACTATCAGAAAGTGGAATATCAGCTAATAACTGATCTACGGTCAAGCTATCTTTTACTTCGTTTTGATTTTCGTTATTCACAAGCGTAGTGTCTTCTTCCGTATTGTTATTAAATACAATTTTATTACTTCTTCTCCAATCATCTTCATTTTCTCGCGGCCCCCATTGTTTTTGGAATTCTTTAAAGCCCGTTTCTCTTAGTTTTGGATTATTGAAAACAAATTTATTTGCGTTATTTCCACCGTCATTATTTTGTTGAGATTGCAGCGCGAGTAATTTTTGAGCTTCAAGTTCTTTTTTACGCTGTATATCCTCCTTCATCTTTTTTAAGGTTTCCCTCAAAAATTCGTTTCTCTCTTTTTCGGACATTTTCGCTATGCGTTGCACACTGTCTTCAAAAGCAGCAGTTTCAACAGCTTTTACGAGATCTGCAAGTTTAATCGCTTTGTTTTTAACTTCATCACCATTTGGGTAATCTTCCGTCACAAATCGGCTACACGAATCGTAATATTTTTGTGCCGAAATATAATCTCTGTCATTGTAACAAAGATCTCCTAAAGTTTCGTAGGACATTGCTCGTTGACGCTTATTGTTGTTAGAATAAAACGCAGATTGTGTCAAATAAATTTTTGCTTGTTTTTTATCGTTCTGATTGAGTTCTACTCGGGCTAAAGCAAAATAAATTTGATCTTTATATGGCGCATTTTTTGCATCCCGAAGCATTATTTTTAATTTCCTATCCATGCCTTTACCTGAACCACAAATGGCTTCGTTTAGTCGGCCATTAAAAGAAATGTCAAATGGCGCTGACGGTCGAACGGATTTTCCATAGAAAAATGCAGCAGAATCTAATTGTTTTTCTTGCTGATAAAGTTGTGCAAGTATGTAGCTTAATCTCGTCTTTTCTTTGACATTGGGAGATTTTTTAATGGCTAAATTCAGCATGTTAATGGCCAATTCGTTATCTTTTCTTCGAATAGCAAGGTCAGCGTTGGCCTTATAAATATCGAATTGTAAACTTCTTTTTAATCGAACCTGTTTTTCTTTTTCCTCTGTTTTTTTTGCAAAAGCTTTAGGAAGGTAATCTACTAACTTGCGCTTTTTTTGTGCTTGTGAAACTTCTGATAAACCGTCCAGACTCAATTTAGCTTCAGCATATTTCTCTTGCTCAATCAAGATTTTGGCAGCCCATAGTTCCGCTAAGTATGTGGAAGGGTCCTTCTTAAAAAACTTCTTTACAAACTGAAAATTTTGAAAAGCCTTATCGTATTCTCTTTTGTAATACATGGATTTCCCTATAGTTATCCAGTTTTCATCAATCCATCGGTTGTATTCTACTTCCTTGTAGTACATGTTTTCTGCGCTTGGCATGCTGTGATTTCGTATTACCTTGGTACATTTAGAAATAGCAGTATCTAGAGCCGGCAACATTCCTTTTACCTCTGATTCATTTGGAAGTGGGTTTACAGGTAAAACCGAGTAGAAATCTTCTTTTCGAGACGAATAATAGGTTTTAAGTGTTCCCTTTAATAATTCGTTTGCATTAAAAAGACCGTTGTAACGAGCTGTAGTCCCGTGGTATTTTCTGTTTAAAAATCCAGCCTTTTCAGTAGAACAAGCCACTAAAACAACAATCAACGCGAAAATTCCTATAATCTTTTTCAAAAATGACTTTACTTATTAACTCTGAAATGCCTGATTTAGTATAAAGCGGAGATATTTTTATGCGATGTTGGTGAATACCTGCTGAATATCATCATCATCCTCGATTTTATCGAGCATTTTTTCAATATCAACTAATTGCTCCTCAGTAAATTCTACTGGTGAGGTTGGAATTCTTTTTAAACTTGATTTTTGCACTTCAATTTGCATATCTTCAAGTGCCTTTGCCAATGTGCCAAAAGAAGTATAGTCGCCATATACGATTAATTGATCATCCGTTAATTCTATTTCTTCACAGCCCGCATCAATTAATTCTAATTCCAGCATCTCTACATCAACTTCGTTAGACTTGTTAATTTCAAAAACGCTTTTTCGAGAAAACATAAATTCCATTGATCCATTTGGCACTACTTGTCCTCCAGCTTTATTAAAATATGATTTTACGTTTGCAACAGTACGTGTAGGATTGTCGGTTGCACATTCTACATAAACCAACACCCCATGCGGTCCTTTTCCTTCATAGTTAATTTCTGAAAAGGATGCAACATCTTTCTGAGCTGCTCTTTTAATTGCTGCTTCAATATTGTCTTTCGGCATATTTTCAGCCTTGGCATTTTGAATGGCTGTTCGCAATTTAGCATTCGTGGTTGGGTCCATTCCGCCCTCTTTTGCCGCCATTGTAATTGCCTTACCGAGTTTAGGAAACATTTTAGACATTTTGTCCCATCGTTTCTCTTTTGCAGCCCTTCGGTATTCAAACGCTCTTCCCATAAACAATATTTTTAGCGAATTTAGGAAAATCAAAGGAAAAATCCACAATGCAATTTAGGGCAATTTCTTAAGAAGACACATTCAATTTTGAAACGAGTCGTTATTATGTAAAAACACGTAGTTGAAATACGTAGAATCACGATAAGAACTCAGAAAAAACCTAGATATTAGTTAAAATTCAAAGTTAAATGTAATTAATTTAAAAGTTCGGAACTATTTTTGCTTTGTGTTTCACACTTAAATTTAGAAATTATGAAAACAATGAAATTAAACATGTTAGGAATAAGCGTTGTTGCTATGTTCTTTTTATTTGCATTCAGTGCATCAGCGCAATCCACGAATTTTGTTGGGAACTGGCAATCAACAGCCCCGGTAGTAAGTATGAATAACTCGATTGTGAAAATCAAGGTTCTTTCTACTTCTGAACCAAATGTTTTTATTATCATTAATCCTGACAATCCGAAAAAGAAATTTGTCTCGAAGTATGATCAGCCGACAAACCGACTTTACACCACAATAAAAAATCAAAATTTGTATTTTACATATGTAACTTCGACGGATATGCTTGAATGCTATAAAGTAAGTAACGACTCAAAAATTGCAGATTTGACAAGATATTAAGAAATTTTTTGTTAATGAAAAAGGCGGGATTTCCCGCCTTTTTTAGTTTAGGTAAGAACTTGCTTTTTCAACCATTTGTTTTGAACCTACGTAATAGGGTACTCGTTGATGCAATCTTGTCGGTTTTATTTCTAGAATTCTCTTTCTACCAGTTGTTGCCAATCCGCCAGCTTGTTCTGCAATGAAAGCTAAAGGATTACATTCATATAACAAACGAAGTTTTCCCTCAGGCGCACTTAAAACATCAGGATATATGTAAATACCACCTTTTATCAAGTTACGATGAAAATCTGCGACGAGCGACCCAATATATCTTCCCGAATAGGGCATACCAGTCTGATTTTCTCTACTTTGACAATAAGCGATATAATGTTTAAGTCCTTCTTCACACTCGTTAATATTCCCTTCATTCATGGCGTAAAGTCTGCCGATTTTAGGCATTATCATGTTTGGATGCGAGAGACAATATTCTCCTATAGAAGGGTCCAAGGTGAACCCGTTTACTCCTTTACCTGTTGTATAAACTAACATTGTTGACGACCCATATAAGACATATCCCGCAGCCACTTGTTCAGTTCCACATTGTAGCATATCTTCCAAAGTTGCTTTGGTTCCAACAGGAGAAATTCTTCTGTAGATTGAAAAAATTGTTCCGATTGACACGTTGACGTCTATGTTACTTGAACCGTCTAAAGGATCAAAGAGCACCACATATTTTCCGTTTTTGGAAATTTCATTTTCAAAGGCAACAAAATCATCATTTTCTTCAGATGCAATTCCGCAAACCTCTCCTCCGAGTTCAAATGCCTTAATAAATGCGTTGTCAGCAATGACATCTAATTTTTGCTGCTCCTCCCCTTGAATATTTTTTCCTCCTTGAGCGCCTAAAATATGGTCAACTAATCCTGCCTTCCGAACATCTCGACTAACAATTTTAGATGCAACTGCAATATCGTTCAGTAAACGCGAAAGTTCTCCTGTAGCAAATGGAAAATCAGCTTGATTTTTTAAAATAAATTCGTTTAAAGTTGTAAGCTTTGACATTCTAAAAAGTTAAAAAAAAAGCCCGCCTAAGCGGGCTGTAGTATTGAAATATCTTAAGTTGTGAACATGCTAGAAGTTGCCGTTCCTATTTGAATTGGATTTACAATTAAAGTAGGAATCAATGCATCATTTGTGATAATATATTGTTCATAGTTTGCTGTAATCGCACTTAAGAAGCTATTTTTATTTAAATTCATAATGGCAATTAAATCAGCATCAACGGACACTGCGTATTTTACAACTTCTTTATCGAAACCACTACTTGAAATAATAGCTGAAGTCATTTCAATGCCTCGATCTTTAAAAAATCGTTCTGAAAAAACAATATTTGATTCCACCTGATGGCGTAAGTATTCATCTGATTCGTCTGGAGTAACAACGTGCACTTTAGAACCGAAATATTTTGCCAAACTAGCCACAATAGACAACTTTTGCTTTGTCTCTTTGTGTAAATCCATAGGGACAACAATTGAGTCATATCCGGTAGATTTTATTGTTCTTTCTTGTACAATGATAAATGGGACAGTTGAATTTGTAACGACCTTCAATGCGTGACTTCCAGTAATGTGTTGCCATCCATGAGCGCCATGTGTTCCCATGAAAATCAATTCAGCTTGATGTTCGGCCGCGAAGGAACCGATATCTTCGAATATATTTCCGATTCTAACATTAGGAACAATCGACACACCTTCTGACTGAAAACTTTCCACTACTTTGTCTAATTTACTAGCTGCTTCAGCTATTTGTGAATCATTTTTAACCACGTGAAGTAAATGTACAGTGGCACTTAAAGGTTTTGCAGTTGCAATGGCGTGCGTCAAGGCAATATCTGCAACACTTGAAAAGTCGTGGGGGACAATAAAATTCTTTTTGGACATGCGCTTTTTTTTGGCAAAGTTAGTGATTTAAAGATATATAAAATATGCGAAAATCCAAATAATGAGGAAATCAAAAATATTTATTATCCGAATAGTTTATTTAATTTCTCAAAACTTAAGCGTATTTCGCTTTGAAAATAAATAAGCAAGTTGTATTTCAAAAGAATGCCGATACGAATCTCTGGTGACATTTCTGAAATTTAGATCATATGCAATTCCCATTCTGAAAGGTCCCAAATCCAACGCAAAATATGGACAAACGTCCATCGTAGTTCGAAAATAAGTTCCTATAGTCATGTATTGAGCAGAAACGAGTGAAGTAAAATGAGAAGCTTCCTTTAATTTTGTTTTTAAGAAAGTGCCGATTAATGTTTCTTTGTGAGGACCCTGGAAAAACTGAGCAACAGTTAACTCGACGTTGCTAACTGACGTTATCCCAAAACTCGAATGGGCATGAATCAATGTTTTTATCGCTAATCTATCCTGCTCCAAAGAAGTAAAATTCATTTTTGGTCGATTCAAGTGTTGAAATGAAATACCGGCTTGAAACTTAAAATTTTTAGAATTAAACGCTGCATCCGAACTTTCTTGAAAATTAAATGCCATTCCCATACCTGCATCTGGGTATAAATCATTGGAATAATTAAGATTTTCTCCGGAGTTTTGGTTAGGATTAAGTGTGGTTCCATCCCACTGACTTAGAAATGTAACATTAGACAAGTCAATTACTCGTTGATTAAAGGATAGGTTTATTCCACCAGAAATCCATTGATTGACAGATAAAGGAACGTTGCCACTTGCTGAAATGCCACCTGTGCGCAATCCAATTTTTGATGCTCCAGCTAAATCGTTTAAAAAATAAGCGCCGAGACCAGCATACGATTTTAAACCTCTCTTCTTTTTCCCAAAATTCATTTCACCCATCATATAAGAAG
>CAZLVX010000079.1:7583-9644 GCA_964562965.1 uncultured Lishizhenia sp. | reverse complement strand
GCAATGGAGCATCACTCTAATATAGTGCCATGGCAAATGCTGTGCATGCGAAAAGGGTTAAGTCTGCGTGTTGCACCCATTAACGAAAAAGGAGAGTTATTGATGGAAACGTTCAAGCAAATGTTATCCAAAAAGACTAAACTCGTGGCTATCACTCAAATTTCAAATACTCTAGGAACTGTTAACCCGATAAAAGACATTGTTTCTGCCGCTCATGCTGTTGGAGCTAAAGTTTTAGTGGATGGTGCGCAAAGCATCCAACACATGAAAATTGATGTCAAAGAAATGAATTGTGACTTCTATGTATTTTCAAGTCACAAAGTGTTTGGTCCAACCGGAATTGGTGTGTTATATGGTAAAGAAGAATTATTAGACGCTATGCCGCCATACCAAGGTGGTGGAGACATGATTTCTAGGGTAACATTCGAACGTACCACTTATAACGAACTTCCCTTTAAATTTGAAGCCGGAACGCCGCATATCGCCGGCGGTATTTGTTTAGGGAAAGCCTTTGAATTCTTAGAGTCTATTGATTTGAAGGCTGCAGAGGAGCATGAACGTTCTTTAGCGAAGTACGCTGAGGATATATTAGATACATTCGAAGGATTGAAAATAATTGGTGAGGCAAAGAATAAGACAAGCGTTGTTTCATTCTCTGTGAGAGGCATCCATCCATTTGATATCGGAACACTATTAGATAAACAAGGTATTGCTGTCAGAACTGGACATCATTGTACCCAACCGCTGATGGATTTCTTTAAAATTCCGGGAACAGTTAGAGCATCTTTTGCATTTTACAACACAAAACAAGAAATAGATACGTTTGTTGAAGCGTTGGAAAAAAGCTTAAATATGTTGAAATAATGAGCGAGATAAAACAAAGAGAGGAAGAATTAGTTGCTGAATTTGAGCTGTTTGAGAGTTGGATGGAAAAATATGAATACATCATTGAATTAGGAAAAGAATTGCCATTGCTTGCTGAAAACGAAAAATCTGATGAATTATTAATTGAAGGTTGCCAGTCGCGCGTTTGGCTCAAAACAAGTGGTAATGCTTCAACAATAAAATTTCAAGCAGATGCCGACGCAATAATTACCAAAGGAATAATAGCACTTTTAATCCGTTTGGTCGATAATATTGATCCAAAGGAATTAGTTCAATATAACTTTGGAGTCGTACAAGCAATTGGCCTGCAAGAACATCTATCCCCTACCCGATCTAATGGATTAAATGGCATGATAAAACGATTAAAAAACGAAGCTCTGAAATTTTGTTAATCATGAGTATGGAACTTGAAAATAAAATCGTGAATATGTTAAAAACGATTTACGATCCTGAAATTCCTGTTGATGTATATGAACTGGGGTTAATTTACGAAGTACGCATTAATCAATCCAATGAAGTTGATATCGATATGACACTTACATCTCCAAATTGCCCTGTAGCTGAATCATTGCCTAAAGAGGTGGAAGATAAAGTAAAATCAATAGAGGAAGTTTCAGAGGCTAGGGTTCACATTGTGTTCGATCCACCTTGGGATAAAGACATGATGAGCGAAGAAGCCAAGCTAGAATTAGGTTTTCTCTAGTTAATTACGTTTGATCATTATCTCAACCCTTCGATTCAACGCTCTACCATTTGGTGTGTCGTTTGAAAATTTTGGCTTCGATTCACCAAAAGAACCTATAAGAATTCTATTTTCATCTACTCCCTTAAGTTCTAGGTAACGTTTTATAGCCTCAGCACGTTGTTTCGACAATTTATCATTGAAGGATTCGTCACCTGTCAAATCCGTATGTCCATCTAAGAGAACCGTTGCATTGGGATCTTGTTTTAGCAAAACCGCCACTTCATTCAACATTGCTACGAAATTTGCCTTAAGTGAAGATTGGTTTAAATCAAAATTAACATCGACTAAACTAGAATATCCCTCTTTTGAATAGTTGTTGTTCGAGTTGTTGTTCGAATTGTTGTTATTATTTGAATTGTTGTTGTTCGTATTATTGTTATTCGAATTGTTGTTGTTCGAATTGTTGTTGTTCGAATTGTTGTTGTTCGAAT
>CAZLVX010000079.1:0-7483 GCA_964562965.1 uncultured Lishizhenia sp. | reverse complement strand
TATTCGAATTGTTGTTGTTCGAATTGTTGTTGTTCGAATTGTTGTTGTTCGAATTATTGTTGTTCGAATTGTTGTTGTTCGAATTATTGTTGTTCGAGTTGTTGTTGTTCGAATTGTTGTTATTATTCGAATTGTTGTTGTTCGAATTGTTGTTGTTCGAATTGTTGTTGTTCGAATTGTTATTATTCGAATTGTTGTTGTTCGAATTATTGTTGTTCGAATTGTTGTTGTTCGAATTGTTGTTGTTCGAATTGTTGTTGTTCGAATTGTTGTTATTCATAACAATATCCTCCGGGCAACCAGATAATTCTGGTTTACCAAAATCTTCGGGGCATTTATCAACTAAATCGTTCACACCATCACCATCCGTGTCAATATTTTTTAAGCTAACTCCTCTACAATTTACCTTATTTCCTAATGGCGTATCTTTCTCATCATCAGAAATATTAATTACACCGTCGCCATCTGAATCCGCCAGATCATTTTTAAATCGGTTAATGGTACTATCCTTCTTTTTATTTTCCACTTCCAAATATGACATATCGGGAAAACAAGGCGTATACGCCCAATCACAATGCTGTTTATTTTTACCTAAATAAATATTTGCCCCAACTGAAGCATTGGCTAGAAAACCATCGAAACCTCTGTTGTAAACATTGCTGTACATATCGAACGTGTACTGCTGGTAGATATGCCAAACAAAAGATGCGTCAACATTTAAGGCAATACGATCCGTGAGCTTGAATTGCGGGGTAAATCCAAAAAGAAAATTAACCATTCTGTCATTTTCAGGATTTATTTTACTTGAAGTTAAGGACATCCCTCCTCCAGAATGAAACAAAAGGCTCCAGCGGTCAGTGAAATTTTCGAAAGTAAAAATTCTTCCGATATCTAAAATGCCTTGTATGGAACCACGGTAATAATTAGTTTTAAATGGCAGACTATTCCCGTTGCTACCAATATTGTCGTTAGAAATGAGGTCATATCCCAAGTCAAGTTTTAAACCGAACTTATTATTAAACATATAACGAACCCCTCCACTTGTATGAACTAAATCAACGGTATTCGACCAATATCCTGGAGTGTATGGTTCTACTGCATTTGTACCACCAAGTGATAAGTCAACAGACCATTTATTATAACCTGCATATTGAGCATTAGCAATATGAATTAGGCAGAATGTAAATAACAATAAACTAAATCGCATAATCTGTTGGGAAAGTTACAAAAATATAACTAGGTTTTTAACATGGCGCACTAATTTTTTCTCAAGAAAAACGTCTTCAACCTATATTTCGAATAGTCATAATAATTGAATACAAGTTGATTCTTAGAAAGCAACTCAAGCTTAAGAGAATAATTCTTATTTGTTAAAGCAATTAAATCATTTGATTTTGACCATTTACTATTGATAACTAACGTATCCGAAACTTCAAAATTAGAGGCGAGAGGAGTAAACTGAAAACAAACGAAAGCATGTAATGAGTCTTGTGAAAAAGTTACTGCATTTGAATTGGTTTCGAAAAGTGTATCATAATATACAAAACCTGCTCCATCTTTGATTTCAACTCGTTCAACAACCCAAGTTCCCACTAGTTTTTTCTCACTTTGCTTTGAGCATGAAAACAGCAAGAAAATACTAATAATGAAAATGCTAACTTTCATAGAAAAAGGGAATTAATGACATGGCAAGGACTCCAACTTCTAGAGAATTGGGATCGATATCGAAATTTGGGTGGTGAACTGTATGTATTATTCCTCGCTCTTTGTTACCAACTCCCAATCTGTAAAAGCAACTCGGAACTTTCTCTGCGTAAAAAGCAAAATCTTCTGCAGTCATTCTTAGGTCCAAATCCTTTACATTTTTATCACCAAAAACACCACTAAATAAACCTTGTAATTGATTAGTCAATAACGCATCGTTTTGCAGATTCGGATATCCTTTTGATCTTATTAAATTCACTTTACCGGAATATTTACGCGCTATTTCGTTCGAAATTTTTTCCATTTCTTCAAACGCCTTCTCACGCCACTCTTCATTCATGGTTCGAAAAGTTCCTTTTATTGAAGCGTTTTCTGGAACAACATTCGTACTGCCTAATGCTTCAAATCTCCCAAAATTGATCACAGTAGGAATTTCCTTTGGAGAATGGGATGAAATGTAAGTTATCAATGCCAGTACTAATTCTGCTCCAATGATTAATGGATTTACACAGCGATTCGGCAACGCACCGTGTCCACCCTTTCCAATTATTTCAAGATGAATTTCGTCACTTGAAGCCATATAGAGACCAGACTTTAACCCTATTAACCCGGCTTCAAATTCAGGATAAACATGAAGGGCAAACATTGCTTCAACCTTTGGATTTTCAAGTACGCCTTCTTTAATCATAAGACTTGCGCCTCCGGGATTCATTTCTTCTCCAGGCTGAAATATTAGTTTAACGTCCTTTTTTAAATTATCACGGTTCTTTTGAAGAATTGAAGCCGTTCCCAAAAGTATTGAGGTATGCACATCGTGGCCACAAGCGTGCATCCATCCATCAATTTGAGACTTATAAGTCACTTCGTTTTGCTCTTGTATTGGCAAAGCATCTAAATCTGCGCGTAAACCAATTGTTCCATTGTAATTTGGAGCTTTTATTAACCCAACAACACCGGTTCCACAATATCCTTTTTGATGTTCGATACCAAATTCGGAAAGCTTTTCGGAAACAAATTCCATTGTGTTGTTTTCATGGAATGAAGGCTCTGGATGTTGATGTAAATATTCCCTCCATTCTCGAACCGAATTAGCAATATCTCTTGCCTCTGAACGTAATATTTCAATTAGTTCAGGCGTCGCCATTTGAAATTTCTTGATAACCAGAACTAATCAGACGAAAAGAAACATAGGCTGTTAATATTCCAAATATAAATTTCACCCAAGAAGGTGACATTCTCAAAGACAACTTAGAACCAATCCAAGCTCCAATAAGAAATGTTAATGCTATGACAAGTCCAAATTTCCAATTGACGTTTCCGGTCTTCCAATATTGCAATAAGCCAAAAAAAACAACGGGCATCGATAAAACGAATAAACTTGTACCTTGCGCTTCGTGTTGTGTTGTTCCTAAAAGGAAAACTAACGCAGGGACAATAATAATTCCACCCCCAACGCCAACAAATCCACTTAAAACTCCCGCCATGAGGCCAATCAACGATAAGTACATAATGGTTTGTGGATTCATAAAGCAAAGATAATGAAAACGATTTTAACTGAAGGGTTTATTCCACAAGTTGATTGCAACCACGAATATCAGCATGCTGAATTCTTCCTTCAATCGTAAATCCATTTGATAATTGAATGCCGATATCTTGTGTCTGAATAAAACAACACGAATCAATATTTGCCAAATCAATTATATTCAAAACTCCTCTCCTTCCTACTACAACTGAAAAAGGATCCGAAACGTCAGTTGTGATTATCTTCATCCAAGGAGGTGTTGAGAAAATCAAATCTTCACCCGCATATGCCTGAGAGAATAGCTCCGTCATACCATATTCCGAGATGATTTTTTTACAAGAGGTCCCCATTTTTATTTGGTTAAACAATTCAGATTTTGACAATTCTTGTCTTCTACCTTTCATTCCTCCAGTTTCAACAATTGTTGCTGACTCATAATTTTCGTTTCTTGCTGCTAAATCCAACAGAGAATAACTGACACCAAAAATTACAATTTCCTTTCCCGTCGCTTTGGCCTGTTCGTATTTTCTTCTCAAATCGTCCAAGTCCTTAAGAAAAAAACCTGAAAGTTGATTATTTGTTAGGTGTATCAGTCGCTCAACCATACATACTAAACCTGAATTACCTTGTTCTAAATAATTTGGAAGCAAAGCAAAAATGACTTGATTTTCTGGGTTACCCACAAAACTCTTGTAAGCACGTAAACATGATGTCAAATAATACTCAACATCAAATATCCAATGTTTGCTTCTCTCTGAATTACCCGTTCCGCTACTTAAAAAAAAGGGTGTATCCTCTTTAATTTGTTCGGTAACCACGTCGAGATTTTTAAAAAAAGTTATAGGTAAGAACGGAATTTCTTCAATATTTGTTGGCTTTGATCTTCCTAAAGATTCGAGGTATCTTTTATACACAGCACATTTTTCAGCTTGATAATCAAATATTTCCAAAGCTTTTTTTGAAAAATCTTCGGGGCTTGAAATGTTAAAAATATCGTTTTTCATAAAAGTAAGGTAAAGTTAAAGGAATTTCAAACGCTCAAAACAAGAAAACAAATACCTAAATTTGAACTAATATTAATGTTTAATGTTTTTCTATATTAATGAAGAAAAAAATTGGAGTTTTACTCATTCAATTAGGTACTCCAGACAGTCCTAAAACAAGTGATGTTCGTAGGTATCTGACTGAATTTCTTAACGACCCTAGGGTGATTGATATTCCTTGGTTGGCACGAAAAATATTAGTAAATGGGATAATTGTTCCCTTTAGAGCGCCAAAATCCGCAAAAATCTACAAGGAGTTGTGGGAACATGGGAATGGTATTTCTCCATTACTGAGTTACACAAAAAGTGTTCAAGAAAAGATTCAAGCTTCATTCGATTCAGGGAATGTAACTATTGAAATGGCCATGCGCTATCAAAATCCTTCAATGGAAAGCGTTTTAGAACGCATGAGATTAGCAAACTACGATAAAATAATTATACTTCCCCTATTTCCACAATACGCCAGCGCATCCACAGGTTCAGCGATTGAAAAGGCTATGAGTATTATTAAAAAATGGTGGGTGATTCCAGAAATAAGCATTATTAGTCAGTTTTGGGACAATCAAGGATATATAGATTCTATTGTTGACCGAGCTAGGTCATTTGATTTGAAAGACTATGATCATATTTTATTTTCTTATCATGGTTTACCTGAAAGACAAGTTGACAAAGTGTACGAGGGCACTGATTTGTGTGGTGATCCGCCATGTGAATCAGAGGTAAATGAAAAGAACAAATTTTGCTACAAAGCTACCTCATTCGCGACTACAAGGTTGATAGCAACGAAATTAAATTTACCCGAATCATCCTACACGGTATGTTTTCAGTCGCGACTCGATAAAAAATGGTTAACTCCTTTTTCAGATAAGGTGGTAGAAGAATGGGCAAAAAAAGGTGCGAAAAAACTTTTAGTATTTAGTCCTGCTTTTGTTGCTGATTGTTTAGAAACCATTATTGAAATTGGAACAGAGTATCAGGAAATTTTCGAAGAAAATGGTGGTGAAAAAGTACAATTGGTACCTAGTTCGAATGATCATCCTTTATTCGTAGAAGGATTAGTTCAACTTATTAAAGAAAGAATGAATTAAAGACTTTGGATTAGTACAACCACTTCACTACCTTTGCAAATAATTAGTTAATAAAAGAATAATGAATCATACTACTGAAAAATTAAATTACAAGGTTAAAGACATCAGCCTTGCCGATTGGGGAAGAAAAGAAATTAAATTAGCCGAAGCTGAAATGCCAGGACTTATGGCATTGCGCGAAGAATATGGAAAATCTAAACCATTAGCAGGAGCAAGAATAGCAGGTTGTCTACACATGACGATACAAACAGCAGTGTTGATTGAAACATTGGTAGATCTTGGAGCTGAAGTTACCTGGTCTTCTTGCAATATTTTTTCTACTCAAGATCATGCTGCCGCTGCGATTGCTGCCGCTGGAATTCCGGTTTTCGCATGGAAAGGAATGAACGAAGAGGAATTTGATTGGTGTATTGAACAAACTTTATTCGCTTTTGAAGGAGGTCAACCTTTAAATATGATCCTAGACGACGGTGGAGACTTAACCAACATGGTATTTGACCGTTTTCCGGAATTAACGAAAGACATTAAAGGTCTATCGGAAGAAACGACGACTGGTGTACACCGCTTGTATGAACGAAAGAAAAATGGAACATTAGTAATGCCAGCAATTAATGTTAATGATTCAGTTACTAAATCGAAATTTGACAACAAGTACGGATGTAAAGAATCTTTAGTAGACTCCATTCGAAGAGCTACCGATGTTATGATGGCAGGTAAAGTTGCTGTGGTTTGTGGCTACGGTGATGTGGGTAAAGGTTCGGCTGCATCATTAAGAGGTGCAGGTGCTCGTGTGATTGTTACCGAAATCGATCCGATTTGTGCGTTACAAGCTGCTATGGATGGATTTGAAGTAAAAAGACTTGATTCCGTTGTGCACCTCGGTGATATAGTTGTTACAACAACAGGGAATAAGAATATTGTGGTTGGTCGTCATTTTGAAAAAATGAAAGACAAAGCTATTGTTTGTAATATTGGTCACTTTGATAATGAAATTGACATGTCATGGTTAAATACAAACTTCGGAAATACGAAATATACTGTTAAACCACAGGTCGACATTTATAACGTAAATGGAAACGAAATTATCATTTTGGCTGAAGGAAGACTGGTAAATTTAGGTTGTGCAACCGGACACCCTTCTTTTGTGATGTCAAATTCTTTCACGAATCAAACGTTAGCACAACTAGAATTATGGCAAAACTCATCAAACTATGAGAATGATGTATATATGTTACCGAAGCATTTAGATGAAAAGGTAGCTCGTTTGCACCTTGCTAAAATTGGTGTTGAACTTGAAACATTAACGAATGATCAAGCTGATTATATCGGAGTAAAAGTTGAAGGACCTTTCAAAGCGGAACATTACAGATATTAATCACCGAAAATAAAAGACATAAAAAAAGCGGGATATCCCGCTTTTTTTATTTTGGTATAACTTAGTTATGCATTGGCATTCATTGTATCTAAAACATCCATTACACTCTTAACAGCCTCCGCAGATTCAGCTAGTAAAGCTTTTTCTTCTTGGTTTAGTTGAAGTTCGATTATTTTCTCGATTCCATTCTTACCAAGAACCACAGGAACACCTAGGTAAATATCTTTTAAACCATATTCACCTTGTAGCCATGCACACACGGGGAAGATTCTCTTTTGATCACGTACTACTGCTTCTACCATTTGAGCAGCCGCTGCACCTGGTGCGTACCAAGCAGAAGTTCCGAGTAATTTAACAATCTCACCACCACCAAATTTCGTTCGCTCAATGATGTCGTTCAATTTAGTTTCCTCTATTAATTCTGTAACTGGTATACCTGCCACTGTTGTATATCTTGG
The DNA here is from genome assembly GCA_964562965.1 of uncultured Lishizhenia sp. GTDB lineage: Bacteria > Bacteroidota > Bacteroidia > Flavobacteriales_D > Crocinitomicaceae > UBA952. The sequence continues at coordinate 293 of CAZLVX010000079.1, read as the reverse complement.
AAGCGGAACCATCGTGTCACCATGACCTCCCATTAATACTGCTTGAATATCTTTTGGCGAAACATTCAATTCTTCGGCTAGAAACGCACGATATCTCGCTGTATCCAAGACTCCGGCCATACCAAATACTTTGGAAGAATCCACTTTTGCAGATAAATATGCACAATACGTCATAACGTCCAATGGATTGGAAACAATTATTATGATGGCGTTCGGTGAATATTTAACAACGTTCTCTGTGACGGTCTTAACGATACCTGCATTGGTTGCGATAAGGTCATCACGAGACATTC
>CAZLVX010000078.1:2038-9718 GCA_964562965.1 uncultured Lishizhenia sp. | reverse complement strand
CCCCGATATTCGTAAGAATACTCGGGGTTTTTTGTTTTTAAGTGATTCAATTAACATCAGGGTTGGGAGTGCCCTGACACAGCGGTCAGGTTGCTGTCTATCAAGTCAGCATAAGAAGACGCCGCTTTTAAACTCCGATATTCATGAGAATACTCGGGTTTTTTTGTTTTAGAAAAATCCTCACCGTTATTCAATTTATCTTAGGTAATAAATAGAAGTGATGGATTAATTCAAAAAGTTATTTTCTTAAAATGTAACTTTTCCTTTTACGAATTTGTTTCAATTAAAAGAACCATACTGTATATTTAAAAAAGAATATTAGAAAGTAATATTCAATAGTGATTTTAATTAAAATTCAAAATAGAAATATTAATGTTTTAAAAATTACCAGAAAATGTATAAAATTATACTAATTAAATTATTCACCTTCTGCGTTATTGGATGTTTTTCGCAAGGAAAGTTAGGTATCTCGGCTAGTGTTTCTAACCAAGGTCAAGTTGATAAGACTCTGGAGGACTTTTATTCTCTAAATTTCCCTTATGGATTTGCAATTCAGGAATATACCAACAAAACAGTAGGTTCCAACTTAAAGTACAACCTAAGTTTGTCCTGCAACATTAGAGATAGCATTAATTTCCGTTTACGTATCGGATATGCCTCAAGAAGCAGCTCATACGAACAAGATTATCCGGCAATGTACTGGACTAAGTCAGACAAGCATGAAAATATTGAAATATGTCCTTCATTTGGTTTTACGCGAAATAAGGGCATATTTTCATTCAATGCTGGAATAGAATTACCTTTTTATTACATTTTCGATTACACTCAATTCTTAAATAATAAATCGTATGATACATCTATGCAGCTGACACATGAAAGTGAAGTAAATATTAAAATTGATGGAGGATATATTTTTGGAATTAATAATTTTTTAAATGTTAAGTTGAAACTTGTAAAGTCTTTATTTCTTTTTTCTGAGGTTAATTTTGGACTGATGTATGCTTATTTAGGCGGAAAGTATGAACGAACTAATACCGAAATATACCCTACTTCATCTGATTCGTATCAAACATTTGATAAAACTTTTACCAAATTGTTTTTCTCACCCCCTCAACTACAGTTAGGTTGCATATTCGAGTTTTAATTTTTTATTGAAGTAACATTCGTTTTAAAGGAGATTAGTTATCTTTAATATAAAAAACAGATCATATGACAGAAGTATTGAAGACGTGTCCAAATTGTGAGAATCCATATGGATATCAAATTGAAAATAACGCATACGAATGTCCAGAATGTTCGAATACATGGGATGCTTCAGATCAAGGTTTAATTGTGCTAGATATAAATGGAATTGAATTAACTAATGGAGATTCGGTAATTGTCATGAAGGATTTGCCTATTAAAGGTTTTTCGAAATCGTTAAAATCAGGAACTAAAGTGAAAAATATAAGGCTTGTTGATAGCGACCATAACATTGACTGCAAAGTAGACGGTTTTGGCGCCTTAGGGTTGAAATCCCAATTTGTAAAAAAGGCATGAATCTATTTCATTCGAAATAAACCATATTTTGTAATACAGTAGAGCGCGCGAAAACCATCTTTCCAACCTATTTTCTTACCTTCTTCATAGGTTCTTCCGTAGTAAGAAATACCAACCTCATAAATTTTTATAGGTTTAATTCGTGCTATTTTTGCGGTAATTTCAGGCTCAAAACCAAAACGTTTTTCACGAAGTTGAATGTTTTGAATTATTTCGCGACGAAACAATTTATAGCATGTTTCCATGTCAGTTAAGTTCAAATTCGTTACGGCATTGCTACAAAAGGTTAAAAACTTATTTCCTAAGGTATGCCAGAAAAATAAAATGCGATGTGGCTTATCTCCCATAAAACGAGAGCCATATACAACATCTGCATTGTCCTTAAAAACAGGAATAAGTAGTTCATTATATTCCTCAGGATCGTATTCTAAATCGGCATCTTGAATGATAATATAGTCTCCAGTTGCTTTGTTGATACCTGTATGTAATGCTGCTCCTTTTCCTTGATTTACGTCATGTTTGAAATATGAAATGTGTAATTCAGGGTTTTCTGAAATATATTTATGAATGGATTCTTCCGTATTGTCTTTTGAGCAATCATTTACGATAATAACCTCTTTTTCAATCGAATGAATAAGATGGACGGCCTTTACACGATTTAAAATTAAATGAATAGTTGACCCTTCGTTGTAAGCAGGAATGACAATTGATAATTTTTTCATGATGTAACAAATTTATAGGCCATCGTTTGTTTTTAAAATCACAAATAATGAGCGCAAAGGTAATGTTAATTTGTTTAGGAGCGATAATATTGGTTTCTTTCAAAGATGTCAAGAGAGAAATATTCCCACGAGTTTTAAAAAATGGTCATATAGATTTTAGTATAAATCCAAACGGAAATGAATTTATTATGCCAAGTAACGCGAAGGCCGAATTGCAAATGATTGATAGAATAAATGCGCTTAGAAAGAAAAAAGGACTCAAGGCATTAAAATATGATTCTAAATTAACACTTGCAGCAAGGTATCATGCAGCTGACATGGCCATTGAGGGGTATTTCGAACATCATACTTATAATTTCAGAAATCATCAATTAAAAGATGATCTTGGAACATTTGATCGTGTTGCTAAATTTTATAAGGGATCGGGATATGCAAATTCAGAAAATTGTGCTGCAGGAAATATATCAGTTGAGGCAACTTATTTACAGTGGTTTCATAGTCCTGGTCATTACGCGAATATGTTAAATCCGTCTTCTACTCACATTGGTATAGGTTATCATTACAGGGAAAATAGTGTTTATGGCGCCTATTGGGTTATGGATACTGCATCAGAGTAAAAAAAAAAGGGGTAAATTTAAATTAGCCCCTTTTATTGTTAAATTAAATTTATTTTATTTAAAGATGAATTACTTCTCCATAGGCAGCAGCAGCAGCTTCCATAATCGCTTCGGACATGGTTGGGTGTGGGTGAACAGTCTTGATAAGTTCTTCTCCTGTTGTTTCTAGTTTTCTTAAAGCAACAATTTCAGCTATCATTTCAGTTACATTTGCCCCAATTAAATGACCACCTAAGAGTTCTCCATATTTAGCATCGAAAATCAACTTAACGAATCCATCTTTAGCCCCTGATGCACTTGCCTTTCCTGATGCCGAGAATGGAAATTTTCCTATTTTAATTTCAATACCAGCCTCTTTCGCTGCTTTTTCTGTCATTCCAACAGACGCAACTTCTGGAGAGCAATACGTACAACCCGGAATATTCTGATAATTTAATGGTTCTGGATGATGACCAGCTATTTTTTCAACACATATTATTCCTTCTGCAGAGGCAACATGGGCTAATGCAGGTCCGGGAACTACATCGCCGATAGCATAATATCCGGGAAGATTGGTTTGATAAAATTCATTAACTAAAATTCTCCCTTTATCCACTATAATTCCCAATTCCTCTAAACCGATATGCTCCAAATTAGCTTGAATTCCTACTGCTGAAAGTACAACATCACATTCTATTTTTTCTTCTCCCTTATCTGTTTTAATAGTAACGACACAACCTTTACCTGAGGTGTCAACTGACTCCACCGAAGAATTCGTCATTATGTTAATACCTGATTTTTTAAACGATTTTTCCAATTGCTTCGATACTTCTTCGTCCTCCACAGGAACAATATTAGGAAGGTATTCGACGATTGTAACTTCCGTACCGATAGCATTGTAAAAATAGGCAAATTCAACACCGATTGCTCCTGAACCCACAACTACCAGTTTTTTCGGTTGTTTCGCTAAAGTCATTGCTTGTCTATACCCAATAATTTTTTCTCCATCTTGGGGTAAATTTGGCAATTCTCTTGAACGTGCTCCGGTAGCAATTATAACGCCTTTATTTGCTGTCAAATTCGAAATTGTGCCGTCTTCCGCCGTTACTTCAACGGATTTATTTGCTTTTAACACCCCATTACCTTTGATAACGTCAATTTTGTTTTTCTTCATCAAAAATTGAATACCATTGCTCATTCCATTGGCAACATCTCTACTTCTCTTGATCATAGCACCAAAATCTGCACTAGCATCTTTAACTTGAATTCCATAATCAGCTGCGTGAGAAAGGTATTCATAAACATTTGCGGATTTAAGTAAAGCTTTTGTTGGAATACACCCCCAATTCAAACAGATTCCACCAAGCGATTCACGCTCAACGATAGCGGTTTTTAATCCTAATTGTGAAGCTCGAATAGCCGTAACATATCCTCCTGGTCCACTCCCGATAACAATGATATCGTAACTCATATAATTTATTTTAAGTGAGCAAAATTAATTAAATTATTCTTTATTCGCGTCTTTTCTAGATGTTAAAAAGTCTTGCTAATTGTTGTCTTAAATTGAGTGTCTACCACTTTAATTTGTTTAATTTTGTTCGAGCATTAAACAATATGGAAAGTACACTACAAAAAGCAGCAACACTTGAGCAGGCAACAGAGTTAGGACTTCGAAAAGAAGAATTTGAATTGATAAAAGAAATACTTGGTAGAGTGCCAAATTTCACGGAAACTGCAGTTTATTCTGTTATGTGGTCGGAGCATTGTTCCTACAAAAATTCAATTCTATGGTTAAAAACTCTTCCAAAAGATGGTCCTCACATGTTGGTTAAGGCCGGCGAAGAAAACGCAGGTTTGGTGGATATTGGTGATGGATTAGGATGTGTTTTTAAAATCGAATCACACAACCACCCGAGTGCGCTCGAGCCTTATCAAGGTGCAGCCACTGGTGTTGGAGGTATAAATAGAGATATTTTTACAATGGGAGCACGACCAATTGCACAATTAAATTCGTTGCGATTTGGTAATATTAAGAATGATAGAACAAAATGGTTAGTAAAAGGTGTGTCTAAGGGAATTGGAGATTATGGTAATGCTTTCGGAATTCCAATTGTTGGAGGAGAGGTTTTCTTTGACGATTCTTACAATCAAAATCCTTTAGTGAATGCCTTTTCTGCAGGAATTATAGACACGAAAAGAATTATTTCAGCGACGGCGAAAGGTCCAGGTAATCCTGTTTTTATTGTTGGTTCGGCAACAGGAAAGGACGGAATTGCTGGAGCGGCTTTTGCTTCTAAAGATATTACTGAAGATTCGGCTCAGGATTTACCTTCAGTGCAAGTTGGAGATCCTTTCATGGAAAAATTATTGTTGGAAGCTACCATGGAATTAGCAGAAACTGACGCAATCGTCGGAATGCAAGATATGGGAGCAGCAGGTATTACGTGTTCAACATGTGAAATGAGTGCTGCGGGTAATGTTGGGATGGAAATTCATTTAGATAAAGTGCCAACGCGTCAAGAAAATATGCTTCCATATGAAATATTACTTTCAGAATCACAAGAAAGAATGTTGGTAGTAGTTCAAAAAGGAAAAGAGCATGTGGTGAAATCAATTTTTGATAAATGGGATTTGCACGCAGAGGAAATAGGAGTGGTTACGGATTCAGGGCAAATAAAGTATTATATGCACGATGTATTGGTCGGAGATGTTCCAGCTGAATCGTTGGTATTGGGTGGAGGAGCTCCTCAATACAAGAGGGAATATGCAGAGCCAGCATATTATCAGGAATTTAAAAAGTTTAATATTTCCGATGTGTCTTGTCCAAAAGATTTAGCAAAAGTAGGTTATGAGTTACTTGCTTTGCCCAATATCGCATCAAAACGTTGGATTTATGAGCAATACGACTCGATGGTAGGAACAAAAAATATGACAACCAATAGGCCTTCTGATGCAGGAATTGTTCACATAAAGGGTACGAATAAAGCCTTAGCAATGACTGTTGATTGCAATTCTAGGTATGTCAATTCAGATCCTGAAGTGGGAACAATGATTGCAGTTTCAGAGGCAGCCCGAAATATAGTTTGTGCCGGTGGCGTACCTAGTGCAATTACGAATTGTTTAAATTTTGGTAACCCATACAATCCAGAGTCTTATTGGCAGTTTGTTGGTGCTATTAAGGGAATGTCTGCAGCTTGTTTAAAATTTGAGACACCTGTAACAGGAGGAAATGTTAGTTTTTACAATCAATCGGTGATTGCTGGAAAAGAAATACCAGTTTTTCCAACTCCAACTATTGGTATGATTGGAATTCTCGAAGATAAAGAAAAAATAATGACCTTAGATTTCAAACAAAAAGGAGACTTAATATTTCTTTTGGGTGATTATAACGAAGATATTGCATCCTCTGAATATTTAGCCAGCTATCATGGAGTTAAGGCTTCCCCAGCTCCATACTTTGACCTTGAAAAAGAATTTAAAGTGCAACAGGCAGTGAAAGGATTAATAAGAGAGGATTTAGTTAATGCCGTACATGATTGTTCAGATGGAGGATTGTATGTATCTTTGGTCGAAATGTCTATGCCTCGCGAATTAGGTTTCGATATCGTGACGGATTCAGAACTCAGGGTGGATGCATTTCTATTTGGCGAAGGACAAGGTAGGGTAGTAGTGACTCTTCCGGAAGATGCAGAGGAGCGTTTTATCGAGTTTATGATGGAATCAGGTGTAAACATTACCTTGCTAGGTCACGTGACGAAAGGAAAATTTCAGGTGGATGAAGAACCGTTTGGAAATGTTATAGAGGCAAAGAAAATTTATGATTCTTCTCTAGGTAATTTAATTGAAAATTAATGGAATATAATACAACAAGAGGCCGATTGATTTTGCCTGAGTACGGCAGAAACGTTCAAAATATGATTTCTCATGCCATGGAAATTGAAAATCGTGATGAACGAAATCGTGCCGCACAAGCAATAATAGAAGTTATGGGGCAATTAAATCCGCACCTGAGGGATGTTGACGATTTTCGTCATAAGTTGTGGACCCATCTTTTTGTGATGTCTGATTTTCAATTGGAAGTTGATTCACCTTATGAAATCCCGAAACCAGAAATGCTAATGGAAAAACCTAATTTGATGGAATATCCAAAGAGTAAAATTAAGTATGGTCATTACGGGAAATATACGGAAGCGATACTTAAAACTTCAAAATCATTGGATTCTACTGAAGAAAAGGAGTATTTAAAGAACTCGATGGCAAATTTTATGAAAAAACTGTATTTATCGCACAATAATGATGCTGTTGAAAATCATGTAATTGCTGAAAATTTAAAAGAACTTTCTGCAGGAGAATTGGTATTAGAAAACCCCGATGATTTGGCAAATACGAATACACTCTTGCGTTCAATGGGAATGAATAAGAAGTTTAATAATAACAATAAAAACTTCAAGAATAAACACAAAAAGAAATTCAACAAAAAATAAGATGGCATCTTTTGAAATTTATGGTGGAAAACCTCTGAAAGGAGAATTAATACCACAAGGCGCTAAAAATGAAGCATTGCAAGTACTCTGTGCTCCACTTTTAACAGAAGAAAAAGTAACGATATCCAATATTCCTGACATTGTGGATGTCAATAAACTTATATCGCTTTTGCAAACCATGGGTGTAAAAGTAGAGAAGGTTGAAAAGGGAACATATATTTTTCAAGCAAAAGATATTGATTTAAAATACTTAGAAACTGAAGATTTCAAAAAAAGAGCATCCTCTTTACGCGGCTCAATTATGATTGTTGGCCCTTTATTGGCAAGGTTTGGAAAAGG
>CAZLVX010000078.1:0-1938 GCA_964562965.1 uncultured Lishizhenia sp. | reverse complement strand
AACTTGTTACATATTGAAGGAGTAAAATCTCTTAAAGGTTGCTATCATCGTATTCTGCCTGATATGATAGAGATTGGTAGTTTCATAGGTTTAGCGGCTATGACTCAGTCTGAAATCACCATTAAAGATGTGAGTTGGGATAATCTAGGAATAATTCCAAATGTATTCAGAAGGATGGGGATAAAATTGGAGAGAAGAGGAGACGATATTTACATTCCGGCACAGGAAAAATATGAAATAGATACTTTTATCGATGGGTCTATTCTAACCATTTATGATGCGCCATGGCCAGGATTTACACCTGATTTATTGTCAATTATTTTGGTGGTAGCAACACAAGCAAAAGGTTCCGTTTTAATTCATCAAAAAATGTTTGAATCAAGGTTGTTTTTTGTGGATAAACTGATTGATATGGGTGCTCAAATAATTCTTTGTGACCCTCATAGAGCTACAGTGATTGGATTAAATAGAGAACATAGTCTACGCGGTATAAGTATGACAAGTCCAGATATTCGAGCTGGTGTGTCCCTTTTGATAGCGGCTTTATCTGCCAAGGGCAAAAGTACGATTCATAATATTGAACAAATAGATCGTGGTTATCAAGACATTGAAATTAGGTTAAACAACATTGGTGCTGACATCCGAAGAATCGGATAATGAAAAGGTCAATTCTGTTTTCATTAATTGGCTTATTAATTTTAATTGGTATTCTCATGTGGAAAAATTATTCACCTGGAATACCACAAGGCGAAAAGGCCCCGATTTTTGAAGGAATCAATCATCAACAAAAAGCAATTTCTCTTGATAGTTACAAGGGTAAGTTAGTCTTATTAGACTTTTGGGCTTCTTGGTGCGGTCCGTGTAAGGAAGAAATCCCACATTTAAAGGAAATTTATAATACCTACCAAAATAGTCGTTTCAAAGATGCTGAAGGGCTGGAGATCATTAGTATATCTCTTGATCGTGATGAGTCGCAATGGAAATCTGCAATCGATTTTTTTGAACTTCGCTGGCTTGGACATATTTTGGATGTTGATGGCAAAATATCATCTCAATACCGAGTAAATTCAATACCCCATGTTTACCTCATCAACGGTAAAGGAGAAGTAATTGAAAATGGAGTGGATTTAAGAGGTGAAAAATTAACCGAACTAATTAAGAGTCAGCTAAAATAATTCTATCTAAGGTATAAGCGATTAGTTCATTCATTTTTTCAGTGTAGCCTTTAGAGAACTCGAAATTAGGTCTATTAGCAACGCCTAAACAAATGGTACAGGTTTCGTGATTTAATGCACCTCCAAGAGCAAAAAGTGTTGAACTTTCCATTTCAAAATTTAGAATTTTTGAACCATTCCACATAAAACTACCCAAGGGAATATGTAAATTTTCGGTATGAGTTTTTAGTCGTAATGATCGACCTTGAGGACCATAGAACCCTGAGCTTGTGATGGTTATTCCAGTATGAATACTATTGGAAGCTAATAAATTTAGTAGTTTCTCAGAGGAATGAATTGCGTATGGATTAATGTACTCAGGAATGTTGATGTGTGATAAAAATTGATTTTTTAATGAGGTATCAGAATGATTAAATTCTATTTCATAAAAGTATGCAACATTGTCAAATCCAATGGCATGGCTGGATAAAATAAAGGAATGAACGGGTATATCTGGCTGGAGAATTCCACATGTGCCAATTCGGACAATACTTAAGCTCGTTTTCTTTTCCTTTTCAGTTCTAGTGTCTAAATCGATATTTACCAAGGCATCTAATTCATTGATAACAATATCTATATTATCCGTGCCAATTCCAGTTGAAAGTGCAGTAATGCGATGACCTTTGTAGTGACCAGTATGACAAACAAACTCTCTATGTTGGGATTGGTGTTCGATTTGATCGAAGAAAGATGAAACTTGACTCACTCGGTCTTGATCTCCGAC
>CAZLVX010000077.1:0-9981 GCA_964562965.1 uncultured Lishizhenia sp. | reverse complement strand
TCAATAAGTTTTCACATTTGAGAGCATCACTAGGACAAGGCGTTCGTTTTCCTTCTATTGCTGAAAGATTTGTTTCTACTTCTGTGGGTGGATTAGTTATATTTAAAAATCCAAGCCTGCAACCTGAGAAAGGATGGGCTGGTGAAGTGGGATGGAAACAAATTGTTGCAATAGGCGAGAATTGGAAAGGCTATATAGATGCTGCCGCATTTATAAATGAATACAGCAACATGACTGAATTCACTTTTGGTGTATATAATCCTTTAACAGGAGATAATTTAACTTGGCTTGGCGCCGGCGTAGCATCACCTGAAGATTCAGCAATTTGGAACGGATTAGTAGCTCAAGGACTTACCATAAATAATTGTATTGGCTTCAAGGCAACCAATGCAGAAAAAGCAAGAATTGCAGGATTAGAGCTATCATTTAACAGCCAAGGAAAAATCGGCGATGTAGAACTTACCTCTTTGATTGGATATACTTACATGAATCCGATTAGTTTAAATCCGGATTCTACCTATAAAGCAACCTTTTCAGATACATCCACAAATATGCTTAAATATAGATTTAGACACATGGCAAAGTTAGATGTTCAAGCAGGTTATCGAAACTTGTTTGCCGGGATATCGACGCGTTTCAATAGTCATATGGTTAATATCGATAAGGTATTTGAGGAAAGTATTGCAGGAAACGAAATCTTGGAGGGACTGAGGGAATATCGTGAGAAATATAACAAAGGAGCATTGGTTTTTGACGCTCGTTTTGGTTTTTCCTATAAAAAACAATACAAAGTTAATTTTATAGTAAATAACTTATTTAATGCGGAATACACCTCGAGGCCAGGTGATGTTCAGCCACCACGTAATTTCTTAATTCAATTTCAGTACAATTTGTAAGGAACAAAATTTAAACACTTTTACTCCTAAAAATTCGCAAAAAACTACTAATATTGAAATCTAAACCATAACTATGAAAGGAAAGATTATTGTTTTATCTTTCTGTTTTTTTGTTCCTTATATCAAGGCACAAATAACAGGTAAAGTTGTTGATGCATCAAATAACCAACCCATCATTGAGGCAAAAATCATTGCTTCTGATGGCAATAAAGTCAAGTCAGATTTTGAGGGAAAGTTTAAATTGAATAGCTCAAGTTACCCAGTTACTGTTGTAACATCAATGCTACAGTTTGAAAATGATACTACGGTAGTCAAGGGACCTGGAGATATTTTGATAAAATTGAGAGTTCCGACTAAAGATTTAGGTACTGTTGTTGTTTCGGCAGGTCGCAGAAAACAAGCGATAGAAGAAGTTCCAGTTTCAATGGAAATTATTCGTCCTCAATTGATTGACAATAAGGGAATAACCGATTTAGAGGCTGCTGTTGATCAAACTCCTGGGGTATTTACTATGGATGGTCAAGTAAGTATTAGGGGAGGATCTGGTTTTGCCTATGGCGCTGGTAGTCGTGTTTTGTTATTGTGGAACGGAATGCCGCTTTTATCTGGATATGCTGGGGATACACAATGGAATGCGATTCCAATGGAACAAGCTTCTCAAGTTGAGGTCATGAAAGGAGCCTCCTCTGTGTTATATGGTAGTGGGGCTTTGAATGGGGTAATTTCTCTTCAAGAAAAGGAACCAAGCCCAAAAGCTGAAACAAAGATTAAATTGCAATATGGAGTATACGACGGCCCAAGAAGAGAATCTATGAAATGGTGGGGAAAAGATTCAGCACAACGTTTCAATCCTATGAACCAACAAATCGAAGTGTACAGAGGTCAAATGTTTGCGCGTTATGGGTATACCTTATCTACTACCTTGTTTCATAACGATGGGTACCGCCAAGGCGAGAATGAATACAGAGGCAGAGTGAGTGGAACGATTTATTTTCGTCCGGTTAGATGGGAGCGCCTGAAAGCGGGAATAGGCTACAATTACCAAATTCAAAAAACAGGTAATTTTTTAATTTGGCAAAGTGACTCTCTTGGGTACACACCAAGTGGAGGGGTTGACACAAGTAATGCCGCTTCAACCTTGACGTATAATCTAGGACAGCGCTTATTTATTGACCCTTATTTGAAATTTATCGATAAGAACAACAACAAACACCAACTTAAGACACGCATGTATTATGCACAGAATACAAATATTAATAACCCAGACCAAAGTAATGGCGCGATTATCTATTTCACGGATTACCAATTTCAAAAACAGTGGGATAACGGTATTACGCTAACATCAGGACTCTCAAATATTTACAATGTAGTATTCTCTCAACTTTTTGGGGACCATACGTCAAATAACGTAGCTGCCTACTCGCAGTATGAGCATAAAATAACAGATAAACTTGACTTAAGTGCGGGCTTTAGAGTAGAACATTTTATTATGGATGGAAAAAGCGGGGATTCAGATTTTAGATTTGGTAAAGACTCTAGTGCCTTTGCAATTCCAGTTTATCCGATTCTTCGCACAGGGTTACATTATGAAGTTGCAAAGTACTCTCACCTCAGAGCTTCAATCGGTCAAGGAATTCGTTATCCTTCTGTTGCTGAGCGTTATACAGCCACATCTGTAGGGGCATTGAATATTTTTCCTAATCCAACATTAACTCCAGAGAAAGGTTGGGCAGCGGAGATAGGATTCAAACAAGGCGTGAAAATCGGCGAGTGGAAAGGTATGCTCGATATAGCCGGGTTCATAAACAATTATTCAAATATGATTGAATTTGCGTTTGGACTATTCAACCCTGAAACAGGCAATTCGTTAAATACATCGACGCAAGAAGGATTAAATGAATATTTGTCGCTTTTAAATCAAGGTTATACCATTAATAATATGATAGGATTTAGAGCCACGAATGCTGAAAAAGCGAGTATTACGGGACTTGACATCTCGTTTAACAGTATGGGTAAAATTGGTGAGTTTGAAATAATCTCTCTGGTTGGATATACATACATGAATCCGATTTCTCTAAATAATGACCCTAATTATACGGTTTATAACTCCGATTCAACAACTAATATGTTGAAATACAGATTTAGGCACTTAGCAAAAGCTGATATAGAAGTCAACTGGAGAAAATTTAGCTTCGGTATTTCTAATCGTTATAATAGTTTTATGAGAAATATAGACAAAGTATTTGAAGAACCAATCGCAGGTAATACCTACATACTACCAGGATTAAAGGAATATAGAAAAATTTATAACAAAGGGAATGTAGTGTTTGATTTTCGTTTGGGATACAAGTTTGGTGAAAATTACAGGGTGGGATTTATCGTAAACAATGTGTTTAATGCTGAATATACATCGCGTCCAGGCGATATTCAACCTCCTCGAAATTTCCTAATGCAATTACAAATGAAATTGTAGTGAAAGTAATAGGAATCATACCCGCTCGTTATGCTTCAAGTCGATTCCCAGGAAAACCCTTAATCGATTTGAAAGGAAAAACGATGATTCAACGCGTATACGAAGGCGCTTCTAAATCTTCTTTAATCGATGAAGTTATTGTGGCTACCGATGACCAACGAATTGTGGACGAGGTATTAAGATTTGGTGGAAAGGTTGAATTGACTCGAGCTGACCATACATCAGGAACAGAGAGATGTGCGGAAGTAGCTGAAAGACATTCGAATTCAAATTTGGTTATCAATATTCAAGGCGATGAACCATTGATAAATTTCCAACAGTTGGATGAATTAATCCATGAATTTAAAGACCCTTCCGTAGAGATTGCTACACTTGCAACTCCGTTTAAAGAGGAGCTTGAATTTAAGAATCAAAACAGAATTAAAGTAGTGTTGAATGCTAAAAGAGATGCGCTTTATTTTAGTCGTGCGTCTATTCCTTCAAATTCTCATGGAAATTCTCAGAATAACTTAAGATTGAAACACATTGGCGTTTATGCTTTTCGGCGTGATGTGCTTTTAAGACTGGCGAAATTGCCACTCAGCAATTTAGAGCAAGAAGAATCGCTCGAACAACTCAGATGGATGTACCATTTGTGGAAAATAAGAGTGGGAATAACCCAAATTGAAACCCCGAATATCGACACCCCTGAAGATCTTCAAACGGTTCTAAACAAGTTGTAGGGTTTTACTTCCTAATTTCGTTTAAGTTTTGTAACTTTGAGTTATGTATTCCTTAGAAGCAGGTATTGTAGACTTATTAATGAAACACAACTGTGTTGTGGTGCCGGGGTTTGGCGGTTTTATTGGTAAAAAAATACCGGCTAAACTTGAAAGTGCAAGTGGAATTTTAATCCCTCCTTCAAAACAATTCTTATTCAACATAAATTTAATTGAAAATGATGGTTTAGTCCTTCATTATTTAGCAGCAAAAAGCGCCGTTGATTATTTTAGTGCAGAAAAATATGTTGGTCAAAAAATTGAAGAATGGAAAAATGATCTGCAACATGGAAAGTCAGTCATTATTCCGAAATTAGGCATCATCCAAAAAAATGTAAACGGAACAATGGAATTTACGCAAGATGCTGATTCTAATCTTCTTTTACAATCCTTTGGTCTAAAAGAGCTTCTTTTTGTTTCTTTAGAGCAGGGTATAGAGGATGAAATCATTAATAGCGAAGATGCTGTAATTGTTTCGAAAAAAGTAAATCTTTGGAAATATGCTGCAGCGGCATGTTTTATTCCTATAGCCTTTTATAGTTTTTGGTTACCAACTCAAACGAATGTTTTTCAGTCTAAGGTTATATCAATCGACGATTTTAATCCATTTAAAGAAAACAAAAGTGTTGAATATCAACAACAAGATTATATTTATTCCAATTCGCAAGAAAAAAGCGACGACTTGACGATTATCTCTTCAGAAGGTGATTCAATTGCAAATTTCATCTATGATGAGCACACGACTATTCCGGTTAGGATGGACTTAAACAAGAAGAAATTCGTAGAAAAAGCAAAAAAAATAAATCAATTTAAACCTAGTCCTTCGCTTCCAATTGCCAATGAGGCAAAATTTAAAGTGGTTGTAGGTTGTTTTTCAAAAATGGAAAATGTTGAAAATTTTAAAGCGAAGTTGATGCGAGACGGTTTTGATGCTACTCACGAAAAGTTTGGCACTTTATTTCGTATTGTTATCAAATCAACGGATTCCATGTCGATAGCCTCAGAAGTGGTGGAGATTTCACGTCAGAAAGGTTATAAAGGCTGGATATTAAAAAAATAATTTCATGAAAAAATTGACTATTTATCTCGGTGTATACTTGTTCAGCACCTTAGTAATTTACGCCCAACAATTTACCACAAATATTGAAGGAAGTAAATACCAATTCTCAAAAGTCGTTTCCTATGAGGCAACTCCTGTTCAAAGCCAGGGAATGACAGGAACTTGTTGGAGTTTTTCAGCGCTATCATTTCTGGAGTCAGAGTTGATGAGAAAAGGTCAAAAAAATGTTCAACCGCTCTCTGAAATGTATATTGTCCGTAAGGCATACGAAATGAAAGCAGAAAAATACTTGAGAATGGATGGCAAGGTAAATTTTGCAGAGGGAGGAGCTTTTCATGATATTCCTTTGGTAATAAAAAAGTACGGAATTGTTCCTTATTCCGTTTATGATGGTCTAAATGGTTCAAAATCCTATAACCACAGTGAACTGTTTAAGGAATTAGACAACGAGATGAAGCTTGTTTTATCCAAAATAGGTACCGAGGAAGGTGTTAGTGCAGATTACAAGAAGAGAATTTCAGCTATTTTAGATAAATACCTTGGCCCTGAACCTACCTCTTTTACTCTTGATAAAAGTGGTCAAAAAACAGATCCGAAAAGCTACGCCAATCAATTAGGTTTGAAAATGGAGGATTATGTGTCTATTACCTCTTTCTCAAACCATGAATTCAATAAGCCTTGCATGTTGGAAATTCCTGATAACTGGGCTTGGGGCGAAAGCTATAATGTTCCTTTGGAGGATTTGGTTTCTGTAACAATCGACGCATTGAACAAAGGTTATACCTTAGCTTGGGGAGCCGATGTTTCGGAAAAAGGATTTAGTTTTAAAAATGGTATTGCTGTGGTTCCTGAGAATTCAGCAACGATTGAAGTCAAAGGAAAAGATAACCGCAATTTCAATGATGCCGGTGCGGATAGGATGGGTAATGCTTTTTTATCTCCAGTAAAGGAAATGAAAATCACTCAAGAGGTTAGACAAAATGGGTATGATAACAAAACAACAACCGACGACCATGGTATGCATATCGTAGGACTTTATACCGATCAAAATGGAACTAGGTATTTTTTAGTTAAAAATTCTTGGGGAACGGGCAACTATCCAAAGGGATATTTATATGTTTCTGAAAACTATTTCAAATTTAAAACGATTAATGTTTACCTTCACAAGGATGCATTGTCGACAGACATTAAAACCAATCTTGGACTTTAATAACCCAATATTCAAATCTTATACAACATGAAAAAACTATTTTTTTTGCTCTCCATTTCAAGTTTTCTTTTTTTGACATCATGTAGAAAACGGTATGATAATGATCCGTCTGCGCTGATGAATTATAAAATTGAAACAGCTTTTGATGAGATGACCAATATTTCTGATCAGGCTGTTACTGGAAATATGGTTTATTACAAATCAGGTGAAGTTATTTACACAAAACCAGGTGCAACAACCAATTTACCGAAAATACCGTGTAATGTAATTATTACACTCGATACGGCTAGTTTTCCTAGAACTGTAACAGTCGATTATGGAAACACAAACTGTGATTGTAACGATGGAAAGGTGAGGAGAGGAAAGATAATAACTACTTATACTGGTCCCTACTTAGCACAAGGAACTTTAATTACCCATACCCCTGAAAATTATTACGTCAATGATGTACTTATTCAAGGAACTAAAACTGTTGAAAATATGGGATTAAATACGACATCTCAGCCCTATTATCAGGTGGAAATTAATGGTTCCGCTACTAATCCAAATGGTGAAGTGCTCAACTATACCTCCTCGAGAATACGTACGTGGGTTGCAGGTTTCAATACGCTTTTTGATCGATTTGATGATGAATACGATATTACAGGAACTGCGACAGGAACATTTTCCAATGGTGGAGGCTACTCGAGTGAAACAACTACTCCAATAAGAGTAAAAGTAGGATGTGGGTTTCCTGTGAGCGGTATTCTTCAAATTACACCTATTGACCGACCAGTAAGAACTATTAATTATGGCGACGGTTCATGTGATTTGACATTCACCGTCACTGTGAACGGATATACTTTTACAATAAACTAAATTTATGATTAACAATATGAAAAGTGTTCAAAGTGTCATTTGAACACTTTTTGTTTTTTATTGTTAATTGAGTATTGATTTCTTGTTTATTTTTGTAATTCAAAGGAAATGAAAAAGATTGGTATAAACGGTTTTGGTCGTATTGGAAGAGGGGTGGCTCGAATTGCGTTGATGGATCCCTCGATAGATATTTGTCTGGTGAATGATCTAGCAGATTTGGATACTTTGGCTCATTTATTTAAGTACGATACTGTTCATGGTAAGCTTCCATTATCATTTATAAAAGAAGGTAATGCATTAATTTTTGAAAACGGAAAACGTATTCATTTTAGCAGTGTAAAGCAAGCCTCAGATTTGCCTTGGAGTGAATATGGTGTAGAAACAGTAATTGAATCAACCGGAATTTATTTAACCAAAGAAAAGGCCGGGGAACACATTCAAGCAGGTGCAAAAAAAGTGATTATTTCTGCTCCTGCCACATCCGAAGATATTCCAACAGTAGTCCTTGGTGTTAATGATTCAAGTATTGATTTCAATACTAATATTCTTTCAAATGCATCTTGTACAACAAATAATGCAGCTCCATTAATTGCTGTCTTGAGGTCAATCCTAGACATTGAAGTTGCCTATATTTCCACAGTTCACAGTTATACTTCTGATCAACGTTTACACGATTCACCTCACAAAGATTTAAGGAGGGCGCGAGCGGCTGCTCAATCCATTGTACCAACTTCAACAGGTGCAGCAAAAGCAATTACAAAGATTTTTCCCGACTTGGAAGGAAAGATTACAGGTGGATCGGTAAGAGTTCCAGTGATTGATGGCTCTATGACTGAACTAACGGTTATAACCCCTACCAAAATAAGTGCTAGTGAAATAAATGCTGCAATGAAAGATGCTTCGGAAGGAAGTTTGAAAGGAATTCTCGCTTACACTGAGGACCCAATCGTATCTTCAGATATTATTGGACATCCTGCGAGTTGTATATTTGATGCTGATTTAACCTTAGTGTTCAATAATCTCATTAAATTAGTGGGATGGTACGACAATGAAACTGGTTATGCCAATAGACTAGTAGAATTAGCTAAACGCTCTTAATTCTCCACAGCTTCAATTCCTGGTAAAATTTTTCCTTCGAAATATTCCAACAGCGCACCACCTCCCGTGCTAACATAGCTTACTTTTTCGGCAAAACCAAACTTTTGAACAGCCGCCGCACTATCTCCACCGCCAATTAACGTAAAGGCTCCACTAGACGTTGCTATTGCAACAGCTGACGCAATAGCCTTCGTTCCAGATGCAAATGCATCCATTTCAAATACACCCATCGGCCCATTCCATAAAACAGTTTGGCTTTCTTCAATTACTTTTGAAAAAGCAGCTTGCGAGGCAGGACCAATATCTAAACCCATCCAATTGGCTTCAATGGCGTTGCTTTCACAAATCTGAGTATTAGCAGTAGGTGAAAATGCATCTGCTATAATTGAATCTGATGGTAAATGAATGTGAACACCTTTTTCTTTGGCTTTTTCGAGTATTTCTAGACAAGTTGATAGTCGCTCCTCTTCACATAATGACGCTCCAATTGTGCCACCTTGTGCTTTGAAAAAGGTATATGCCAAACCCCCACCAATAATAATGTGATCAGCAACGGTTAATAAATTTTCCACGATAAGTACCTTATCGGAAACCTTAGCCCCTCCAACTATTGCTGTGAAAGGTCTTTTAGTTTCTTGCATTACTTTTTTAGCACTTTCAATTTCAGCGGACATGAGAAATCCAGCCATTTTATCATTAGGAAAAAAGCTTGCAATTTGAGTGGTTGATGCATGTGCTCGATGTGCGGTGCCAAATGCATCATTTACGTAACAATCACCTAATTCACTTAATTTTCGTGCAAACTCTGTATCACCTTTAGTTTCTTCTTTGTAAAAACGTACATTTTCCAATAAAAGAACCTCCCCAGGTGCTAACTTTTCTGATAAACTCTTTGCTTCATGTCCGATACAATCTCCCGCGAATTTAACTTCCCTTCCAAGCACATTTTCGATTCCTTTTACGATATGCTTAAGCGAACTTTTATCTTCAGGACCTTCTTTTGGACGTCCTAAATGTGACATCAAAATTAAAGCACCACCGTTTTCCAAAATATGTAAAAGAGTTGGAGCAGCAGCTCGTATGCGTTTGTCGTCTGTAATTTCGAAAGTTTCCTTATTAAGAGGTACGTTAAAGTCCACCCGCACGAGAACTTTTTTTCCAGTGAAAGAATAGGTGCTAAAATTTATCATGAAAATTCTTTTTTACAAAACTAAACAATCATTGGGGAATTTAAAATTTTTGTAACTCTTACTGTGTAATGAATTTATTTATGCAGTTTTGTATAAAATATAACTAATGAAAAAAATCAGTCTTATCCTTTCTTGTGCAATTATATTCATATCAGCATGTAAATCAGTAGAAAAAGTCAATTCTTCGGATGAACTCACAGAGGAAGTACAATTTAGCCCGGAAGACGAGCTTATTGATTTTTCTGAGTTTGAAGGAGACTTCGAACAAGATGCGTTTAGTTTAGTAGAGGATGAGACGCCAACGGTTAGGGCTATATATAATCCTTCTAGAACACTTTGGGTTGACTTAGTGCACACAAAACTCGAAGTATCTTTTGATTGGTCGAATTCAAAACTAATGGGAAAGGCCACCTTAACCATGAAGCCACATTTTTACAA
>CAZLVX010000076.1:0-10082 GCA_964562965.1 uncultured Lishizhenia sp. | reverse complement strand
TTTCCCCAACCTTGAACAATTACTTTTTTACCTTTTATGTCTCCACCCCAAATTGCATAATAGTGGCGAATCGATTCCGCACCTCCGCAACCGGTACTCATATCGGCAATAACATATTTTTTATCAACCGAAGGCGAGTATTTTTCGTCTTCAATAACTTTTAAAACACCCTGACGCAATTGGCCAATACGGTTAATTTTTTGCGATTCTTTCGGTTGGAAATGCCCGTTAAAAACACCTTCTTGAGGATGCCAAACGCCACAATCTTCAGTAATTGGAATTACCTCATGAATTTCATCTACATTGAGGTCTCCTCCTGTTCCGTAGTAATTTTTCAACAAGGGAGAAACTGCGGCAAACCACCTTCTTAAAACACCTTCCTTGCGTGGGTCTTTTGGATCAAAGTTGATTCCGGATTTTGCCCCCCCAATAGGTGGGCCGGCAACTGTAAATTTCACTTCCATGGTCTTTGCCAACGATTCTACTTCGCGTTTATCTAGACCCTTACGCATTCTCGTTCCACCACCGGCGGCTCCGCCTCGAAGTGAGTTTATTACCACCCAACCTTCTGCTTCGGTTTCCTGATCTTTCCATTCGAAAACAATCTCTGGCCTTTTCCCCTCAAATTTTTGTAGTAACTCTCTCATACAATTTCCAAAAACATGACAAAATTAAAAATTTGAAGCAAGCTAAGCTCTCTTTCTAGAGGATTTACGAACATAGTTGTTGTGGATAAGTCGTTATAATGGTAAATGCAGAGTGCCACCACAGACGGCAGCCCTCGCTCCCGTTACACTCGGTACATTATTCGGTTTTCCCTGCAAAAAGAGTGCACCCAAATAAGCAAATATCAGCGCCTCTTTAAAGTCGACAATAATTTTGTCAGGAATTACTAACTCCGTTTTTGTCGAACTGCGCATTTGCGAGATAAGAAAATCATTTTTTGCCCCCCCTCCAGAAACGAGAACGCGATTTAGATTGTAATTATTAAATTCTTTTGATACTTGATTGACGATATGCTGTACACAAGTCCTGAGAGCATCAGGCAACGAAATAGAAGAGTCTAAATGAGCGTAAAAGTATTCTTCGAGCCATTCTGTGCCTAAAGATTTAGGAGCCGGTTTGCTGTAATAGGTGAGCGAATCCCAAACTTCTAATTGCTTCTGATTTATAACGCCACTTTTGGCTAAATTGCCTCCTTCATCAAATGAAAAACCCATTTTTACTGAAAATAAATTTAGAGGAAGATTACACGGACAAATATCATAGGCAATAATTGAGTTCTCTCGCTTTAAACTGATGTTTGAGAATCCACCTAAATTCAAAAAACCATCTGCTTGATTTCGAAATAAATCAAAATCTCCAATAGGAACTAATGGTGCACCCTGGCCTCCCATTAAAACATCTTTGGTTCGAAAATCATTAATGACCTTTATGCCTGTTTTCAATGCAATGGTGGCGCCACATCCGATTTGTAATGTAAATCCTCTGTCAGGTTGATGAAAAACGGTATGGCCGTGACTAGCAATGGCATCGATATCTTCAATTTTCAACTGTTTCTCTTCCATGAAAAGCCTCACTTGTTGCGCAAAAAACAAACCCAGTTGCTTATCTAAGAAACATAAGTCCTCGCTTTTCAAAAGAGTAGCTGAACGAAGCAAATTCTCCAAAGCTAGGGGATAGGCGACGGTTTTCGCATGAGTGATTTCGAATCTTACGTTTTCGTCAGTAAATTCAAAGGTGCAGCAGGCAATATCAAGCCCATCGAGTGATGTTCCAGACATGAGTCCAATGATTTGTAATTTATGACACGTATTTTTTTTCACGTAAGAGTAAAATGGATTATTTTTGTCAAAATTAATTAAAAACCTATACCATGAATTTCGAATTAACAGAAGAGCATCTTGCAGTTAAGGAAGCAGCAAGAGATTTTGCACAAAATGTATTGAAACCAGGTGTGATTGAACGCGATAATTTGCAGAAATTTCCTGAGGAGCAAATCAAGCAGTTGGCAGAATTAGGATTCATGGGTATGATGGTTGATCCAAAATACGGAGGCAGTGGAATGGACACGCTTTCATATGTTTTGGCGATGGAAGAAATTTCAAAGGTTGACGCCTCAACTTCTGTTTGTATGTCGGTAAATAATTCCCTTGTATGTTGGGGTTTAGAGAAATTTGGAACCGAAGAACAAAAACAAAAATATTTAGTTCCCCTTGCAACAGGTGAAAAAATAGGTGCATTTTGTTTGTCAGAGCCTGAAGCAGGTTCAGATGCAACCTCACAGCGCACAACGGCAATTGACATGGGTGATCATTATCTATTGAATGGTACAAAAAATTGGATTACGAATGGCTCTTCAGCTTCTGTATATTTGGTAATTGCCCAAACAAATGCTGAATTAGGTCACAAAGGAATTAATGCATTGATTGTGGAACGCGGAATGGAAGGTTTTGTCGTAGGTGCGAAAGAAGACAAAATGGGAATCCGTGGTAGTGATACACATACCTTGCTTTTCAACGATGTAAAAGTTCCAAAAGAAAATAGAATTGGTGAGAATGGTTTTGGATTTAAGTTCGCCATGAAGGTGCTTTCAGGAGGTCGAATTGGAATTGCGGCGCAAGCTTTAGGAATAGCGGCAGGAGCATTGGAGTTATCGACGGAATATTCTAAACAACGCAAGGCATTTGGTAAAGAAATTTACAAGCATCAAGCGATAGCGTTTAAATTAGCCGATATGGCAACAGAAGTAGAAGCTGCTCGTTTGTTGGTATACCGTTCAGCTCTTGATAAAGACGCTGGAAGAAATTACGATCAATCCTCTGCAATGGCAAAATTATATGCTTCTAAAGTGGCGATGGAGCAAACGGTAGAAGCTGTTCAAATACACGGCGGATATGGATTTGTGAAAGAGTATCACGTAGAACGATTGATGCGCGATGCTAAGATTACACAAATTTATGAGGGAACCAGTGAAGTTCAGAAAATTGTAATTTCAAGAGGAATTCTCAACGCTTAATTTCTATTTTATCAGTGGGATACCTTGTTCTCGGTATTTCAGAGTAACGTTTTTCAGGTAATCTTCTCTCCATTGACGAGCAGCCACTTGATTAATTTGTTCCATCATCGGATAATCGTCTGTAATGATAATGGCATCTGAAACATCTAGATTCTTGAAATTATAGAGGTTTTCTTTAATACCGTATGTCTCCAATTTCCCATTCTTTAAATATGTTATTGGAATAGTCATCTTTTTCTCCAGATCCAAGGGTTTTAAAGTAGCCACAAATAAATTGTTTCTGTTGCGCTCGCCCTCTTCAAAAGTTGGAAGCATTTGTACTTGAAATCCAGATTGGATAAGTGTTTTATACAGAGATCTTCCTGAAATTCCTGCTTCACCTGTAATGTTCCCATTAAAATTAATTATCACAATACCTCGATCAGATAAAGCGTTTTTAACTTTATCGAAAGCTTCTACACTTAACACATGCGATGGCGCAATTTCACCATTGAAAATATCCATGACAATCAAATCGTATTCGTTTTTATTGGCATTCAGCACTCTTCTGGCATCGTCTTGAATAACGTTTATATCATCAGGTAAAGAAAAATATTCTTTTGAAAATCGAATTATATCAGGATCTAACTCCACGGCATCTATCGTGTAATTTAAGTTTTGTTTATCCGACAAAAACAAAGGAACAATACCTCCCCCTAGACCGAGCACTAGCGCATTCGACGCTTCTTTCCCATGGCAACTTGCCAAAGATTTCAATATTCCAGGGTACGACCAAAGTGAAGCGATACTATTTCCGTTTGTAATTCTCACCCATGTTTGACCCATTCGATTGATGAAAAGAGTACGATCTACTGTGGAATCGTTTAGTGTTGTTTCAACGACCATAAGTTGACCGTTTAATCCTTCTTTCAGTTCCAATACTTTAACGTTTTCTTTTTCGGTTAAGTTGAACGTACCTATACCAAAGGAAAGAAGGCCAACAACTAAAGCGCCGTAGGAAAGGTAACGTAATTTACCTCCTTGAAAGTAAGCAATTAATGCTAGCATAACGGTCGATAAAAAAGTTGCAATCTGTAAGGTCTTGATGAGTCCATAATCCGGAATAAAAACAAATCCAGATAGTAATGTAAAGAGGATTCCTCCCCAAGTCGAATAAGCGTAAAGGGTGCCCGCATTTGAGGTTGATAACGACAATTCAGAGATTAATACTGGAGTAGTGGCCGCTAATAAAATACTAGGTAAAAACAATCCTATGATGGCAGTCAGGTAAGCTGAGCTTATTACATCTTCAAGTAAACTTCCCGAATTAGCATAATCCACTAAGAACAAACTTAGAATTCCGAGAAGTGAAACACCAGATGTCAAAATGAGTAGTGCTTTTGATTTTGAATCTTGCGTACTGCTTATTTTTCGAGAAGAAAGAAATCCACCTAAAAAATATCCGATGGCCAATCCTCCAACCGACATCATGATAAGCGTTGCCCATGTGTTCAATGAATTTCCAAGGATTGGAGATAAAACATGTGGAATAGTCAACTCTAAGGTCATGACTAAGCAACCTTCTAAAAATGCGAGTGTAAAAAGAATGCGTTTAGTCATGCGATGATTTTAATAACCAAAAGGAAATTCCCGCCGCCAGCAGTAAAATACTTGCTAAAAAAGTTATCGATACACTAACTCCCCATGCAGGAAGCAATACAAATAAGCTGATCAAGGTGAATAGTATTCCGGAAAGCGTTCCTAAACCGTAAACTAGTCCTGCATTTTTGCCAGCATTTACTTCCTTGTTATCAGTTGATGTTAGCAATGCCGTAACAAGAGGAGAAGTTAAGCCCATACAAAACACAGGAATTGTAAGAATAAATATTCCTGTAAAAATGGAGGCGGTCTTTATGCCCATGGTGTAGGTCAAGGGTAAAACAGTTTCCTTAGTCAACAGTACAATAAACAGGTATAACCCTGCAATGAGCAACGAGATGGGTAGAACTTTCCATATTTTTTTCTCTGACCAAAATTGACTAACCCGGTAAGCAATAGCGAGCGAGATCAACGTAAGCGTTAAAATTGATGTCCAAACATAAAGCGTAGCACCTACATGTGGCGTGTATAATTTTGCTGCCATTATCTCATAGGAAAGTAAGGCGCCACCTTCAAGAAACACAACCAAGAGAAAAAGATATTTTTTAGACATCCTAACAAAAATAAACATAAACCGAAAATAGAAGCAATGTTTTCCCCTTAAGATGAGCAAAACTTATACTTTGTTGTTTAAAGGTTACTTTTGAAATGAAATAAGCTTAATGAGATATTGCTTACAACTACTGAGAATTTAATTTAAAAACGAATGAAAAATAAATGGGCTTTAATTACTGGTGCTTCTAGTGGAATTGGTAAAGAACTAGCGTTAATACATGCGAGTAAAGGAGGAAACTTGGTCTTAATAGCGAGAAGAGATAAAGAACTCCAAGAGCTTCGCGGGCAAATTATTGAGAGTTTCAACGTAGCAGTTCATGTCTTTCCCATTGATCTAACTGAGCAAGAAGCCGTTTCAAGTGTTATGAAGTTTTTGTCTGAGAAACAGATTACGATTGATGTATTAATGAACAACGCAGGATTTGGTGGTTATGGGCTCTTTGTTGATCGTTCTATATCCGCAGATTTAAATATGGTGGATTTAAACATCAAAACATTGATTGCGCTTACACATGCCGTGTTGCCCAGTATGAAAAAACAAGGCAGTGGATACATTCTAAATACTGCAAGTACTGCTGGATTTCTTCCGGGTCCATTACAAGCCACGTACTTTGCAACGAAGGCATTTGTCGTTTCATTTACGGAAGCTATTTCCTATGAATTGAAGGATACAGGAATTTCAGTTACGGCATTATGTCCGGGTCCAGTAAAAACAGAATTTGAAAAAACCGCAGGAATGGAAGGAGGCAATTTCTTCGAAAAAGCAATGTCTGCGGAACTTACTGCCAAAAGAGCGTACCGTGCAATGGAAAATAAAAGAGTGATTTTCATTTCTGAATATCCCTTAGGTTTTGCTTTACGTTTTGTATTGCCTTTGATACCAAGGAGATGGCAAGCAGCTATGGTTTATCGTCTTCAAAAAATGTAAAAATGACTAAGAATCTTGTCGGCTCTAAATA
This sequence comes from uncultured Lishizhenia sp., assembly GCA_964562965.1. Lineage (GTDB taxonomy): Bacteria > Bacteroidota > Bacteroidia > Flavobacteriales_D > Crocinitomicaceae > UBA952. The sequence goes on along the minus strand of CAZLVX010000076.1, from coordinate 3,911 downwards.
ATGTCGTAATTTTGAGGTATGAATTGGCCATCGCTATTTTTGAACGACGTCGCAGGGACTGAAATTCTGGTCATATTTTTAGTAATTCTCCTTTTTTTTGGTTCGAAGAGTATTCCGGGTATTGCGAAATCCTTGGGCAAGGCCTTGTTTGAATTTCGAAATGCTACAAATGAGATCAAACAAGAAATCAAAAAAAGCAGTGGTGACGTGAAAGGAGATCTCAATTTGAATAATTTGATTAAAGATACTACCGAGGAAATTCAGCAACCAATGGATCAAGTTTTTACCGATGTGAACCATGCGGTGCATTACAATCCCGGAAATAGAGAGGTTACTTCTGGAAATCCAAGCCAGGTGGCACCAACAAACGAAAACACAGAAAAAGATTCACATGATTGAAGTAGGTATTATTATGGGAAGTAAGTCTGATTTGCCTGTGATGCAAGCGGCAAAAGATTTTCTTGATGAGATGGGTATCTCGAACGAAATAGCGATTGTTTCTGCTCACCGCACGCCGGAACTTATGGTCGATTATGCCAAGAGCGCGGCAGACCGTGGATTGAAAGTAATTATTGCCGGAGCTGGAGGCGCTGCACATTTACCGGGGATGACAGCATCATTGACCACACTACCTGTTATTGGTGTTCCGGTAAAATCATCCAATTCAATTGACGGTTGGGATTCTATTCTCAGTATTCTTCAAATGCCAAATGGAATTCCCGTAGCAACAGTAGCCTTGAACGGAGCAAAAAATGCCGGTATTTTAGCTGCGCGAATTTTAGGGGCATATAATCCTACTATTCGAGAAAAGCTATCTCATTATGCTGAAGAAATGAAACAAGCCGTTCTAGACAGTGGAAAATCACTTTGATTAAGGATATATCAAGTATTTTTTACGCGTATCCATAAAACTACTGATTCCTGGCTTCCATGTTTCCTTAATTTCTTGGGAGCTCCAACCTTTGTAAATTTGTTCCTTTAAACTCGCAGTTCCGGCAAGGCGATTAAAAAATAAGTTTTGGTCAATAAAAACTGCTGAATCTCCTAATAAATCTCGTGCTTGAATCAAATAGTTGAGGTTTAATTCATAGGTCCTTTTCATTTGTGATTTAGAGAGATCAAACCCATTACAAAGTTTAAATTTGTGCAATGGATTTTTTGCTCCAATCTTTGGCTCAGGTGTGAAGGTATGGTCTAATTTTGGAAAGCGTGGGTGACCGAAATATTCGAATGGCCGATCTGTTCCCCTTCCCACACTCACGGTAGTTGCTTCAAAAAGACAAAGACTTGGATAGAGTGCAATGGCGACATCAGATTTTAAGTTTGGGGATGGAGCAATGGGCAAGGAATACCGTGTTTTGTGCGTGTAATTTTTGCATGGAATAACTGTTAGATTGCACTGTTTTTTATTATCCAACCAACCTTCACCGTTGATCATTTTGGCATATTCTCCTATGGTCATTCCATAAACAATAGGAACAGGATGCATGCCCACAAAAGATTTGTACCTATATTCCAATACAGGCCCATCGACGTAATGAGCATTAGGATTCGGGCGATCTAACACAATCAGTTTTTTGTTATTCTCAGCGCAAGCTTCCATTACGTAGTGAAGCGTAGAAATAAACGTGTAAAAGCGCACGCCAACGTCTTGAATATCAAAAACCACAATGTCCACATCTGCCATTTGGGCTGCTGAAGGCTTCTTGTTGTTTCCGTAAAGTGAAACAATTGGAATTCCTGTTTTCTCATCGACAGAGCTATTTACGCGCTCTCCGGCATCTGCATCACCACGAAACCCGTGCTCCGGACTAAAGACCTTAACCACCTGCATTTTCATGGCGATAAGCGTGTCGACAAGGTGACTTTTTTTCACTACGGAGGTTTGATTGGCAACAACAGCGATTCGCTTACCCGAAAGTGAATCGAGGTACATAGAAAAACGCTCAATACCTAATTGAATAGGTTTAACATTTGGTTTTGCCGTTTCTTTGATTTCTTGTTTTTGAATGGTGTCACGCTCGCGTTGTACTTCGCCAACTAAAGTTTTGTTTTTCAGATCGTAATTTCCGCAACTCGTTACTAAAAATGTGAAAAACGCAAGCAGACAAAGAACCTTTATGTACCTTTGAACAGAATAATGGAATAAAGTGTCATTTGAGTTTTTCATATCACGTCGACTCTCGAATAATAATACGCAAGGTAAAAAAGTTTCTAGACCTATCGTACGTATTTCCATTGTAAGTATTTCACTAGCTATTGTTGTTAACTTAATCGCGGTAGCAATCGTTACAGGTTTTCAGAACGAAGTACGCGAAAAAGCGATGGGTTTCACCGCTCCACTTTTTGTATCAAAAATCAATCCAGACCAAGGAGAATTGAAAATTCGCATTTTTGAATCTGAACCCATTCCTTATTCTGAAGCCATGGCATCAACCTTAAGAAACGAGGAAGGAGTAAATGGCGTTTCTCCGGTATTATATCGTCCAACGATTTTGCAATCAAAGAAATTTGAAGATAAAATCACGTTGGCATCTGGAAAAGACACCACGGTGGTCCGTCAAGAAATTGCTGGTGTTTTGATGAAAGGAGTCGATGAAACGTATAATTGGTCCTTTATTCAACAACATATGATCGCAGGTGAAGTGCCGAAACAAGCAGAAAAAAATGCATTGGTACTTTCAGAAACAGTCGCAAATAATTTGAATTACAAGGTTGGTGATACCGTGTTGGCTTCTTTTTTTACTTCTAATAGAGCAGTGAAACGCGACTTCGTGGTCAAGGCCATTTTTAACTCAGGCTTTGGAGATTACGATCAGCAGTTGGTGTTTACTTCCTTGAATTACCTACAAGAGGTGAGTGGTTTAGATTTTAAAGTGCGTTTAGAAGTAAGCCCTATGCTAAATGCAGATGGATCGTTGCAACTGGAAGTTGTTACCAATAAAGCGGATGATGTTGTACAGTTTAACTGGAATGGAATGACGGGCTCATCTAAAATTTCTTGGGAAGTTGGGGGTCCTCGGGAGGTTGAACTTATTGCGCGAACTCAGAATGAACAAGGAGAAATCGAATCAGATACACTGCTACTCACCTTCGATATGACGGCTCTGACTCGTGTCTCTGAACTTTCGAATAATGGTGAAATTGACATCGTATTTGAAAACAATTCCTTCAAAATTTCAGGCCAAAATAGAACATTGACTATTCGTTGTGATAATCCTTCTTACAAAGAAGGGGCTTATATTTCAGGCTACGAAATTGGTCTCACTGATTTTTCAAATTTGGAGGGAAAAGCGGAACAATTACGAAATCAGTTGCAATTGAAACCGGATAAGTATGGAAACTTAGTGCAGGTAACAACCGTGAAAGAAGCGGAAAGTGATTTATTCGCATGGCTGGATTTCCTTGATGTAAATGTGTATATCATTATCACGTTGATGTTGCTAATTGGGGTTATCAATGTGGGTTCTGCAATTTTGGTCATTATAGTAGTTCGTACAAATTTCGTAGGAATTATGAAGGCGATGGGTGCAAGTAATTGGTCGATAAGAAAGGTTTTTGTGTACGAAGCAGGTTATCTCATTGTAAAAGGGCTCATACTTGGAAATGTATTGGGAATTGGTTTGTGTTATCTTCAAATGAAATGGAAGGTTTTTTCACTAGATCCTTCTGTTTATTACCTAGATGCCGTACCTATTCATTTCTCATGGATGAATTTACTTCTTATCAATCTTCTGACAATCGTCGTGTGCTTGCTAGCATTGGTTATTCCGAGTATCGTGGTGACGCGCATTACACCCATTAAGTCCATTCGTTTTAATTGAGATGTATTTTTTTCATATTTCCGAACGCGTTACTATTTTAAATGAAACTGGATTTTTTACGGTACTCGAAATTAGGGGAGAAAATTT
>CAZLVX010000075.1:0-10208 GCA_964562965.1 uncultured Lishizhenia sp. | reverse complement strand
GATGGTAATGGTGGATTTAAATGACCGTAATCAAGTAGGAATTGAGCAACTAAAATCAGCATCAAAATTAATGAATGATGGAAAGTCATCGGAAATTGTAAATAAAATGATGGCCTCGAACTCAGATTTTATGCTTACCTACGACATGGGGAAATCGGTAAGTTCTGTGTTAAAAGGACTTAAAATTTCGAACAGCGAAACCCAGCAATTAGAATCAGATTTGAAAGGATGTTTTAACACAACAAATTTTAATTTCGAAAATGGTAAAATTGTATTAACATCTGAAAACATTTTGTCTCCTGCCATGTCGAAATGGAGAATTACAAAATCTGATTCTAAAGAAATCGTTTCAACGCTAGGGTCTGGTTCACCAACAGCCGCAATTGCCATGAACTTGGATGTTGATCAAATTCAAAAAATACTTGATTCTTATTTAAAATCGAGCATGAGTGAAATCGAAAGCAAATTATCTGCTAGCGAATTACTTGAATTTAATAGAATTAAAGCGGAAGGATTTTCGACAATATTCAATGGTAGATTTGGTATTGCTGCCTTCTTGAAAGGTGACGGTTATGGTTTCGTTCCGAATGTAAATTTCCAATTAGGAGCTGGAAAAATGTTACTAGAAAAACTAAAAGAGCCTTTAGAAATGGCGAAAACAAGTGGATTTACAATTGAGAACAAAGGAAATATGTTGTATGGTTACAGTGGTGCAGAAAATGCACCTGGAAAAGGAACTCTCACGCTACCGGAAGGAGCTGAAGACTTTGGTAATTATCCAATTAATGGATTTGTAGATATCCAAAAACTTCCTTTGAATGAACTTAATTTACCTGATCAAGCGATGAAAATTATTGCTAAATTGAGTATTTTAAAGTTTAAGGTCGAAGGAGATAAATTCACTCTTGAAATTCAATTTAAAGACAAATCTCAAAATGCGTTAGCGCAAATGATGAACTCAGTTAGCGGATTAAGTTTATAATGGGGAAAGACAAGTTGATGCGTTTTGAAGCTATAAAAGGCTTTGATAACGTAACTGAGTTTCATTACAAAGGAGAAAACAAAATTCCTATTTGGAGCGAACACTTTGGAAATTCAAATCCCATTGTATTAGAATTAGGCTGTGGAAAAGGAGAATATACCGTAGGCTTAGCAAAACGATATCCCCAAAAGAACTTTATTGGAGCGGACTTAAAAGGAAATAGAATTTATATTGGCGCGCGTGATGCCATAGCTAGTAAGTTAGGGAATGTACATTTTCTTCGTACTAGAATTGATTTTATTACCGAGTGTTTTACTCCAAATTCCATAGATGAAATTTGGCTTACATTTTCTGATCCTCAACCCAAAAAACCTAGAAAAAGATTATCCTCTAGAATTTTTATTGAACGATATTCTCGCTTTTTAAAACCAAATGGTATTATTCACGTGAAGACTGATTCAGACCTTCTATTTGAATTCACTGTTGAACAAATAGACGAATTCAAATATCCTTTAGTTTTTAAATCTTGGGACATCTACAAAGAAATGCATCAATTACCTCTGCAACTCCAAGAAGACTTGCTCATCAAAACGCATTATGAGAAATTATTTTCGAGTAAAGGAGCAACAATTAAATACTGTCAATTTTCTTTGCGCTAATCACTTTAAAAAATCGAATTAAAACACTACTTTTGCAACCTAATTGAAAAAACATGTTTGAAGATTTTAGTTTTTCATCGTTCAAGTCCAAATTTAAGTCAGATAAAAAGTTTAGACTAATCTCCATCCTGTCAGGAAGTGTAGTTGTACTTCTTCTAGGGGTGTTTGTGTACTATCAATTCGTTTATTTACCTAACGAAGAAGCTTCAAAGGAAATATATTTTGAGGCATTAAATTATGCTGATTCTACCACTAGAACAGATAAAAACATTAAAACTCTTGAAGCTAAAATTGACGAGTTCGATGGTTATACTGGTGCTTTGCCTGCTGAATTTTTACTTGCTCGTCAATACATGAACAAAGGTCAATTCGATAATGCGATTACTTCTTTGGAAAAAATCGAACCGGAAGACACGTATTTGTCTGTTTTTAAAATAGGTTTACTTGGAGACTGTTACAGCGAACAAGGTAAATTATCAGAAGCGTTCGAGCAATACACGTTGGCTGCAAATACGAATACGAATGAATTTACAACTCCTATATTTTTATTTAAGGCAGGTTTAATCGCTGAAAAATTAAATCAATTTGAGGAAGCGACGAATTGTTACAAAAAAATTAAAGAGAATTATAAAGAATTCGGCCAGCTTAAACGAATTGACTATTACGTGGCAAGAGCTTCCAATACCAAGGTAAAATAATTCCATGGCAACTTCATTAAAAAATTTGTCATCATTTGACAAATCCAACTATACCAACTGTGCCGATTTTAACGTCGGCATTGTTGTTTCTGAATGGAATCGTGAAATTACAGAAAACTTATTAAAAGGAGCGCTAGAAGTATTTCAAACTATTGGTATACCTGCTAGTCAACTCAACATTGAATGGGTTCCTGGGGCATTTGAACTTCCGCTTGGAGCTCAACTATTGTGTCGAAATCCAAAAATTGATGGCGTGGTTGCAATTGGTGTGGTTATTCAAGGAGAAACCAAACATTTTGATTTTGTTTGTCAAGGTGCCACAAATGGAATAATGCAAGTAATGCTCTCCGAAAATAAACCGATTGGTTTCTGCGTACTTACAGATAACAATATTCAACAATCAAGAGATCGTTCTGGAGGAAAACACGGAAATAAAGGAATTGAAGCCGCAGTCGCCTGCTTGGATATGATAAAAATGAAGAAAAAATTAATGCTATGACACTGATTAAATCAATTTCCGGAATTCGAGGAACAATAGGTGGAAATGTAGGTGAAGGATTAACTCCTTTAGATGCAGTGAAATTTAGTGCCGCATATGGAACATGGCTTAAAAATAGAAATTCAACTAAAACAGTAAAGGTTGTAATTGGCCGTGATGCGCGATTGTCAGGTGAAATGATTTCACAACTCGTTTGTCAAACACTTGTTGGTCTTGGTATTGATGTAATTGATTTAGGATTGTCAACAACTCCTACTGTTGAAGTGGCTGTTCCTTTGGAAAATGCAGCAGGAGGAATCATTCTAACGGCAAGTCATAACCCCAAACAATGGAATGCATTAAAACTTCTCAATGAGAAAGGAGAATTCATTTCAGCTGAAGATGGAGCAAGTGTGCTTGAAATTGCTGAATTGGAATCTTTTGAGTTTGCAGAAGTCGATCATTTAGGAACGGTAAAGAAAGATGAATCATACATGAAAAAACACATTGATCTCATTCTTAATTTACCAATCGTTGATTCAGCTGCCATTCGTTCTGCAAATTTTCATATAGTCGTGGATGCCGTAAATTCGAGTGGAGGAATCTTTGTTCCTGCATTGCTTAAATCCCTTGGAGTATCGAAAATCACAGAATTATATTGCGATCCAACAGGACACTTCCCGCACAATCCTGAGCCATTGCCAGAACATTTAACTGATTTGTCACAAAAAATCACCGCTGTAAAAGCAGATATTGGAATAACAGTTGATCCCGATGTAGATCGCTTGGCTATCGTTTGTGAAGATGGCTCCATGTTTGGAGAAGAATACACACTTGTTGCCGTTTCCGATTATGTTCTTACCCACACACCAGGTCCAACTGTATCGAACCTATCCTCCACTCGTGCATTACGTGATATTACAGAATCTAGAGGTTTGCAATATGCGGCTTCTGCGGTGGGAGAGGTAAATGTAGTGAGTAAAATGAAAGAAATAGGAGCCGTAATTGGCGGAGAAGGTAATGGTGGTGTTATCTACCCAGAATTACATTACGGAAGAGATTCTTTGGTTGGAATAGCTTTGTTTCTGAGTCACTTAGCACATAAAAAAATGAAAGTTAGTTCCTTACGGGATAGTTATCCTTCATATGTGATTTCTAAAAATAAAATAGAACTTACTCCTGAAATCAACGTTGACTTAATATTGGAAAAAATTGCAGCTAAATATGCATCAGAAGAAGTCGACACCACCGATGGTGTTAAAATTTACATAGGAAAAGAATGGGTTCATTTGAGAAAAAGTAATACGGAACCTATTATTCGTATATATTCAGAGTCTTCTACTGAAAAATCGGCTAATGATTTTGCATTGAAAATAATTCAAGAAATCAAAAGTCTAATTTGATACTTTAGACAAAAGCGATAAATGAAGTAAAGAAAGAGCAATTTCTTCTTCTTTAATGACAATGTCATATTCAGAGATTCCAATTGCAGTCAACAAGGTACATCGAATTTTTCCTTTGTCGTTTTTCTTATCTTGATGCATTAATTGAATGACTTCTTTAATATCGTCGGGTTCTAATGTAATCATGGGGAAACTACCCGTTATTGTTTTCTCAATTTCTTTATATTCAACTTCCGTTATACGATCTTGTTTCATCGATATATAGGCTTCAGCAATCATTCCTAATGCAACGGCATGTCCATGAGAAATGGATGTTTTATCCATATAGTAGGACTCTAAAGCATGACCAACCGTGTGACCGAAATTTAGGATTTTTCTTAAACCGCCTTCAGTTGGATCATCTTCAATAATCGAAGCTTTAATTTTTACAGAATTATAAATCACTTCATTTGTGGTGAGATCTTCTTCCGAATGGATAATTTTAATTCTATCCCATAACTCTTTGTCACGCACTAGCGCATGTTTTAGCATTTCGGCATATCCATTGAATATTTCCTCGGCAGGCAATGTGTTCAAAAAATCTCTATCGATAAATATATGAGATGGATGTGCAAAGGTTCCAAGTTGATTTTTAAAATTATTCAAGTCAATACCTGTTTTTCCTCCAATCGCTGCATCCACCATTCCGAGTAAAGATGTTGGAATATTGATGAAATTCATTCCTCTTTTATATACACTCGCTATAAATCCTCCCATATCCGTTACCACTCCGCCTCCTAAATTGATAACCAAATCTTTTCTTCCAAAACCATACTCCGTAAATGCATTCCATACTTGAAAACACACCTCCATTACTTTATTTTCTTCTCCGCAGGGTAATAATATTATTTCGGCATTTTCAAGTTCAGGAAAATTTGTAATTAGAAATTCCAAACAAGAGTCATGGGTATTTTCATCAACGATAATGATGATATTCAGCTTTTTATATTTTTCAAGAACACTAGAAAAACTTGAATCCAAAAGTGATCCGATTTCGATTGAATATCCCGTACCTTGAAATAGATGCATAAGTTAATTATCTATCAAATGTAATTAAAGTTTTTATTGAGAAGCATTAAAAAAAAGCAATTAAATTTGGGACATGATATCATTCGATAACACAGAGATTGCTTTTAGGAGTAAATCGAATAGAGACTTGAGCAGAGCTTATTGGTTATTTAAAATAATAGGCTCACCTGCTATTGTGAAAATTGGCAAAATATTCACTAATTTCCTGTTAGTACTTCGTTTTCCTATCGGATGGGTAATAAAGCCTACAATTTTCAAACAGTTTTGCGGAGGAGAAACCATACCAGAATGTGATAAAACGATTCAAACCTTAGGTGCTTTCGGTGTGGGAACTATTTTGGATTACTCTGTTGAGGGAAAAACAAGCGATGAGGACTTCGATAAAACGGTTGAAATAATTATCGAAACGATACTTCGCGCGAAAAATGACCCGAATATTCCATTTGCTGTATTCAAGGTATCAGGAATTGGAAGATTCGATCTGTTGGAGAAAGCTTCCACGAAATCTATTCAATTGACCGAACAAGAATTAATGGGACTTAATGCAATCAAATCAAGAATAGAAAAAATATGTCAAAAAGCGTTTGAAAATCAAGTTTCGGTTTTTATTGACGCCGAAGAAACTTGGATACAAGATATTATTGACCAATGGACCAACGAGCAGATGGTAAAGTTTAACAAGGCTTTCCCTACGGTTTATAATACACTGCAAATGTATCGTCATGATCGGTTAAACTATTTAAAAGAAATGCTCGAATTTGCTAAATCTCATCAAATTATATACGCAGTAAAACTCGTTAGAGGTGCATACATGGAGAAAGAAAGAGCACGAGCGGTATCCAAAGGTTATCCATCACCGATTCAACCTGATAAAAATGCCACGGATCGCGATTATGACGAAGCTTTGAACCTAATTATTAGAAATAAAGAACATTTTGCACTTTGCGCGGGAACGCACAACGAAGAAAGTTCTTTGAAATTATCAGAACTTCTCCAGCATAACTCCATTCTTCCGAATGATTCGCGGTTTTATTTTTCACAACTGTTAGGAATGAGCGATCATATTTCCTACAATTTAGCAGATGCGGGATACAATGTGGCGAAATACGTGCCTTTTGGTCCCATTCGAGAAGTAATGCCCTATTTATTGAGACGTGCTGACGAAAATACATCAGTTGCAGGCCAAACGGGTCGTGAACTCAGTCTATTGACCAAAGAACGAAAAAGACGTAAGTTATAACATCAAAGCCGGTAGATTTCAAAAAAATGATTTGCTGTAATCAGAGTTAGGTTCAGATTAGGCTTTATTTTCTCATTTTTAACCAATACTAGGTATTCACAGCCTTTTGACTTAAGACTTTTTAAAAAAGCTAACTCATTCAATTGATCATCCGAACAAACCCAACCCTTGCGATGACTTAAATACAAGAGTTGAGGATTACCGTTTCCATTTATTGCAATTTTATCATCACCAGAAATATACAAATCAAGAAATGACTCCAAAGTGAGCTTATATTTTTCTGTCTCCTTTATAAAGAAATCATGTTGCTGATTTGCTACTCCCTCTAGTGTGATTAATATCAACAGTGAGACAATAAGTGTTTTTTTATTCTCGAATAATGAAAATAAAAATCCAACAACCATAGCCATTATAGGAACAAAAGGCAAAATATAATAGGTATGGTGGTGGAAAAAATAACCTGATTTCAGCATGTAGAAGAAAAATACAATACTCAAAATAGACACCATTAATACAAAGAGTTTTTCTCCTTTCTTATAAAGAAAATAGACTCCAATTAAGAAGACTCCAAATGCTATAAAACCTGAAAATGCATCAAAATAAAATCTTCTTGACGTATCTGAAAAATGAGAAAACACTTCAATTAAACCATCGTTCAAGCTCATTCCTGTATTATACCACTGACCATAAGTTTCAGATAGATAAGGACACCATACAAAATACCAATAACTAGAAATTACTAATGAAAAAAAAGTAAACAATACAAACCAAGAAAGTTGTCGCAAGGAAGGTTTATTCAGGAAGATAATTGGAATGAAAATACTCAAATAAATTCCCGCTGGAATTTTACTTAAAATAGCTAAGGTTGCAAAAACAAAGTACCACAAAACATTAACTATTTTTCCCTCATAAAAAAACTTTAAACCGTGAAAAACTGCAATAAACATCAATGAAACACAAAATGTATCGGGCATCATCTTTCGTGAAAAGGCAAACCAACTCGATACTAGCAAAACGTATGACGCATAAAAAGCCAACTTTTCTGTGAAAAGTAAACGAAGAGTTTTATAAAAATAAAATACTCCAACTGAACTAATCATCAAATTGATAATCCGACCGTACCAATGGTCGTAATCAAAAATTAGCGCCATTAAATAATGTAAATAATTCAACAAAGGAAACTCCATTCCAATTATTCCTGTTCCACCTTGCGTATCGTCAATTCGAGGATAAAAAAGTGAAGCATCGGTTTCAAAGAAATTTCTAGCTACCATTAACCCAGTAACTTGTCGCCAATTATGTGCAATTTCTAGGGGAGCGTTCGTGATACCAATTAATCGAATAATAAAAAACAGTACTATCCAAAACTCTATGCGCGAAACATAACGCTCTTTAATAATACGCCAATACAGCATCATTTAACGATTACTTTAACTATATGCGTTACTTTTTCGTTATTGAATTGAAACCAATAAAGTCCTGAACTTAATAAATCCAATTTAAGCTCAGATTTTCCTGAGGGTACAAACCTAGAATCTATAAGCCTGCCATCTTGACTGAGAATCAGACAATTCATGGGATTTGCTAGCTCCATGACTAAATAATCATCAGCAGGATTTGGATAAAGATTCATCGACTCATTAGTTTGCTCTGAAATAGTCACCAATTGCCGTATGTCGTTTATTGTGGTATATTGGTTCGTTTGAGGAAACTGATTATGATTACCTACTTTCATTAAATAAATGTGACCTCCGCCATTAAACGATGTTTCACACACCCATTGGCAATCGCTCGAACCAAGAAATACTGTCGAATTATCTGAAGTTGTAATGACTTGGCCAATATATTCCATCTGTTCGTATTCAATCGATACACTTTGATCTAACCAGTACATGTCATTTGCTTCAAAATTGGCCAATAACATATCATATACTCTTGTTGGATGAGCGAAATCGTATTTGGGCATGGCCAATGCCATTCGGTTGCCAGCTGCAATGTAAACCATTTCATTTGGAATTTTGCTAGAATTATTCTCTACTTGAACATAACCTGCTATGTATGACCCATCCCAATTAAATCTTCCAAAAAAAGGATCGTAATCATCTGCGGATTTTTTTGAATAGCCCATCCCGTAATAGAATGAAGGAGCCAATGCTAACTCGGTAATACCAGATTCTCCAATTATTTCATTAATAGTGTCTTGCCAAACAATTTGCCCTTGGTTGTTAATCTTCATGACGATTCCTTTCACAAATCCAGAATCCGCTATGAACAATTCTCCACCGACAAGGTATAAGCTATCATCAACACGAATTACAGAGGAAGCCATATCCGGCCCTAGCCCTCCTATTTCTTTTGTCCATAAAGAATCTCCATTTTGATTCAACAATGCCAAAAACATATTGGATTCACCTTGATCAGGAAGTGTTTCCCCAACAACTAAAAGTGTAGAATCTTTTGTCCAAATTGCATCATGAACACGGTCCCAACCAGGATGAGAAATAGTCTTTTCGGTAATAAGCGCACCATTCAAGTCAGTTTTAACAAAATAAAAATCGTAATCAGCTGCTATTGAATAGGAATTTGATTGCCCGATGATGAAGAATCCACTGCCTGGTTTGTATAAAACCCTCTTCCCTCCGTCTACTTCTGCCCCACCATAAGCATGACTCGAAAGATAATTCCCTAAACTATCTACGTGTAACATGAAAGCCGCTTGATTGTCATCCCAACTACTGGAAGAACCAACAATGACAAAACTTGAATCCTCTAATTGTACAACGTCTTCTCCTTTATCATTTCCTGATCCACTGTACAATCTATAGAAGGATGTCTGAGCGAAACACGTCGCGCTCAAACAAATGATAAAAATAACTAGAATGCGCATTGCAACTTAAATTTAAAGGATTCTCCTGATTGAAGTAACAGGTTTTCGCTCACCATTCCGAGAGCCCACTTTCCGAAGGATAAATGACTATAATTTCCAAACATTACATTAGCACTACCACCATAGGAGATACTCGTTCCAATATGCCAATTTACTTTTCCTTTTAGTGGAACCCTAAAATCAACCCCCGCAAAAATTTGAATGTCTGACAAATAAAACATCCGAGCACCATAAAATTCTTGAAATAAGGATTTGGAAGATGAATTAACCATTTTTGAAAGTTGAACAGAAAAAGGCAATAGTACCCATGAGGTTTCCTGTTGTTCCTCGATTCCAAGTTTTTGAAACAGGGATTGAGTTGAATCAAGCAAAGAGGTTCCATTTACCAATTCATTGAAAGTAAAGCCTGTAAACTGAATGAGCGTATCTGCTCTATATGACTGTGATGAACTAGCTCTAACAAGACCAATATTATTTAACTCAAGGCGAAAAAACAGCGGTTGTCCATTATTTTTAAGAACATAAAATCGCTTGTCTACTTCGAAAGATGCTCCCACGCCAGTTGAAAATTTCCCATCTCCAAATTGTCTGAATTTACCATTCAACAAAACTTGAAGCGTATCAAGCGCTTCTGATTGATATACCCCACCACCAAAAGCATGAAAATCTGTGTAATTGGTTAAATTAACAAAGTTTAAATGTACGGAAGAGCTAGTTCGCTTATCAATTAAGCCAAAACCGATTTTTTCAAAGGTGTAATTTTGAATTCTACTCCCAGAGATATCTGCGAATT
>CAZLVX010000074.1:0-10470 GCA_964562965.1 uncultured Lishizhenia sp. | reverse complement strand
GAGCAATTCAAGATGGAGAAATGGTTTTAATCGAATACCGATTAGCACTTCCTGATGGAAAGATTGTTGATGGAAATCATCGAGCGAATCTTCCTTTTTTTCCATTCGTTGTAGGGTACAATCTTCAAACGTTGGGATGGGATATTGCTTTCAAGGAATTATCGATTGGAGATTTTGCTAAAATTGAATTGCCTGCTGCTTTCGCATACGGAAATAAAGGACTTGGAAATGTAATTGCAGCAAATTCAAGTGTATGGTTATATGTAAAAGTTTATTCTTTTGTAGATCCTGGTGTAAATGAAAATGGTATCAAATCCTGGTTAATAAAAGATGGTCAAACATCTGACCTCGATAAAACACAAGATAAACAGTTTTTTCTTCAAATGACGGCATCAACGAAAAGCACACCAAATGTAATTAATACATACTTTAACAATACACCCATACGCTACATTCCAGGTCAAAATGCACTAGTTCCAGGACTTCGTAAAGTGTTAAAGAATGCTAAAGTTGGTGAGCGATATTTAGTACTTCTTGATGCTCCACAGGCTTATGGTAAATATGGTTTTGCAAATAAAGTAAAGCCAAATGAATCGGTACTTTTCAACGTTGAAATAGATGACGTAAGAGCAATTTGATTTTTTAGTAACTTTGAAGTCCACAAAAAGATTGCCTGTGTCGTTTAAAACCTTATTGGTTCTTTTTTTTATAAATCTGTTTTTTGTTCGTGCTCAAAAATGCATTGATACGATTGAAACGAGTGTTGGAAAAATTTTGATTTTTTCAAATCAAACATGGCGTTTGTTTGATGAAAATAAATTTGATGGTGTTATGAACAAGAGAGTTCATAATTTTATGACAAATAATCAAGATTTTGCCTACAATCTAAATTGGAACAATAATTCTTACCTTTCAGGTGTTCGCAATGATTTAGGGCAAATGAAAGATTCAGTTTGGGTGTATTTGAATAGTGGAGAAAGTAGTGAATATTACCCGCCGGTACCAGGAATAGTAACCTCCACCTACAAATATAGAAACGGCCGTTACCACACTGGGATGGATTTAGATTTGGAAACAGGAGATACAGTTTATGCTGCATGGTCAGGTAAGGTTCGATATGCAAAATACAACGAAGGGGGGTATGGAAATTTAGTGGTGCTCCGACATCCGAATAGTTTTGAAACCTATTATGGTCATTTAAGTAAATTTCTTGTTTATCCAAATCAAGAAGTAAAGGCTGGTGATCCGATTGCATTAGGAGGAAATACAGGGCATTCCTTTGGTTCTCATCTACATTTTGAAGTTAGGTTTTATGATGCGACCTTAAACCCTGAGGAAATTATAGATTTTCGTGCTAAGAAATTAAAAAAAGACAGCCTGCTTGTTCACAAAGGATTATTTCGTGCAGGTGCTAAACCAAGCGATCACTATTATTCAGGGAATAAACCAGAAATAGCAAAAGAAAACATTATAAATGATTCTGAAATAAAAGAAGAACAATTAGTGGTTAAGCCAAAGCCTGTAGTTCGCACGAGTCAAGCTAAATATTATCAGGTGAGATCAGGAGATACTCTTTCATCAATTGCAAGAAAACATAACACGACTGTATCTCAATTGTGTCAATTAAATCGAATTAAAACCACAAGTGTTTTACAAGTGGGAAAAAGTCTGAGAGTGAAATGAGAAAATTTATAGGTGTATTCGCTTTAATGATACTAACTGTTGCATGTTCGGAATATTCGAAAATTGTAAAGGGAGATAATTATCAGCTGAAATTTGAAACGGCTAATAATCTATATGAAAAGAAAGATTTCGACCGCTGCATTGTTTTATATGAGCAAATTTATCAACATTCTCCGCGAACAGGTGAGGGAGAGCTGGCTTATTATCGTTTGGCTAAATCATACTTTGAAACAGAAGATTTTTACATGGCTGAATATTATTTCGATTCCTATTTGTCTCGCTTCCCTTTCAGTCCTAAAGTAGAGGAGTCTATGTTTATGAAAGCCCTCTGCAGTGTTAGAAATTCCCCAAGTTATTATTTGGATCAAGGAGAAACAGATAAAGCCATCAATAGTGTTCAAGAATTTGTAAACAGATATCCCGATAGTAAATTAGTGGATACTTGTAATTTAATCATTGACGAATTAAGATATAAAATTGAACGAAAAGATTTTGAGGAAGTGCGCTTGTATGCAAAGACTGAAAATTATCGAGCAGCGGTTACTTCAGCAGAAATTTTTTCTTCTAAATATAGTCGTTCGAAGTTTTTAGAAGAAAATGGTTATTTATTGGTAAAAAACTCAATTTTGTTGGCGCAAAATAGCGTTGAGAGTAAAAAACAAGAAAGAATTGAAAAAACTAAGGAAAGATTCCTTAACTTTGCTTTCCAATTTAAAAATTCGCGTTATATCAATGAGTTGAATAACCTAATGGAGCGAATGGAAAAGGGCGAAAAGATTAAATAAGAAAAAGTATATGAGCATTAAAAACACAGCCGCAGAAAAAACAACCGTAACAAGAGACACCATTTTATTGGAAGAAAAAACGGGAAATATTTACGAAGCATTGGTGGCCATTTCCAAAAGATCTAATCAAATTAGTGTAGAACTTAAGGAAGAACTGACTCAAAAACTACAAGAATTTGCATCTACTACAGATAATTTAGAGGAAATTTTTGAAAACAGAGAACAAATTGAAATTTCTAAGCATTACGAGCGAATGGCAAAACCAACTGCTATTGCTACTCAAGAGTTATTAGAAGATAAAATTTACGTTCGTCATCCAGAGACAGACAAGTAATGCTTGGTAAGCGCATCCTTCTTGGAATTACAGGAGGTATTGCAGCTTATAAAATTGCTTACCTTATAAGAATATTTAAAAGTAAAGGGGCAGAAGTCAGATGTGTAATGACTCCTGCCTCTTCTGATTTTATAAGTCCGCTGGTTGTTAGTACACTTTCCGAAAATCCAGTAGTAATCGAATTCTGGAATAAAGAAACAGGGATTTGGAATAACCATGTAGAACTTGCTTTATGGGCAGATCTGTTTGTAGTGGCACCAGCTACAGCTAATTCAATTGCGAAAATGGCTTCAGGGGTTTGTGATAATCTACTTTTAGCAACATATTTTTCGATGAAATCTAAGACAGTTATTGCGCCTGCAATGGATCTTGACATGTATCAACATCCCACTTTAAAACGAAATCTCACTCAATTAATAACAGACGGAGTAATAGTTATACCTGCAACCTCTGGAAAATTAGCAAGTGGTTTGGAGGGGCAAGGAAGAATGGAAGAACCTGAAAATATTGCTAAATATGCTGAGGAGGCCCTTAGTTTGAATGCGCAAATCGGAAAAAAACTTCTCATTACTGCAGGTCCCACGTATGAAAAAATAGATCCTGTAAGGTATATCGGTAATTTCTCAAGTGGTAAAATGGGATTTGAATTAGCCGAAAAAGCGTTGTTGAAGGGGTATCATGTGACCTTAATTACAGGACCTGTGAACCTCGAGTTAGCACACCCTAATTTGAAAAGAATTGATGTATTGTCTGCTCAAGAACTTTTGAGTGCTGTTAAAGACAACTGGTCGGACCAAGAAATAGGGATTTTTGCCGCGGCGGTTGCTGATTATCGTCCAATTGCTATTTCACCACACAAGATTAAAAAACAATCGTCGGATTTTGAACTTAGTTTAACGAGAAATCCTGATGTGCTAAAATGGGCATCTGAAAATAAAGTTACCGAACAACTCGTCGTTGGTTTTGCATTAGAAACCAATAATTCTAAAGAATATGCGTTATCTAAACTAAAAGATAAAAATTTGGATATAGTAGTCATGAATTCCATGGAAAATGAGGGAACAACCTTTCAATCTGATTGGAATAAAATTACTATCTTAGATAAAGAAGACAGAATGGAAGAATTTGATAAAAAACCAAAATCTCTTGTCGCATTGGATATTTTGAACTATATAGAAAAACGATGAAGAAGTTTCTCTTGATTTTTTTAGTGCTTTTAATCTTCTCTTCGAAGAATTTTGCTCAAGAACTGAATTGCCAAGTTGATGTAATTGTAGATAATAAAGTTGAAGTAAGTTCAACTGAAAAGGAAATTCTGGATCAAATGAAGCAAACCGTTGCTGATTTTATGAATAACACCACTTGGACAAAAGATAAATTTAACATAGAAGAGCGAATTAATTGCATTGTACGAATTCAAATTAAATCAATTCCAAGTACTGGTAATTACAGCGGTAGTATGTCTATTCAATCCAACAGACCTGCATTTAATTCGAATTATAACAGTATTCTTTTCAACTTTCAAGATGACGATATGCAAATATCATTCTCACGAAATACGGTATTACAATATGCCCAAAATCAATTCAAAGACAATTTAACCTCAATCCTTGCTTTTTACGCATACTTTATAATTGGAATGGATTATGATTCATTTTCACCAAAAGGAGGGACTCCTTATTTTACTGAAGCGCAGCAAATAGTTGTTACGGCACAATCTGTAGGTTTTGCAGGTTGGAAATCGAGCGAAACAGGAAAAAAGAATCGTTTTTGGTTAGTTGATAATATCCTTCATCAAATCTATGAACCCTTGAGAGATTGTAATTATGCTTATCATCGTAAGGGGATAGATAAATTGTATGACGATAAAGTTGCTGCAAAAAAGGCAATGTACGATGCCCTAAACAAATTGAACCCAATCATTCAGCAGCGTCCGAATAATATTAATGTTCAGAATTTTTTATACGGTAAGTTTCTTGAGTTTAAAAACGTACTTTCCGATTCCGAAGTGAAAGAGAAAACGGATTTCGTTAATCTACTTAAGAAATTAGACTCAGGAAATTCGTCGCGTTATGCTGAAATAATGAATTAATATGCTAAGGCAATTAACGATTCAGAATTTTGCGATTATCGAACATGTAGAATTGAGTTTTCAATCCGGATTTTCCGTAATAACCGGAGAAACAGGATCAGGAAAGTCCATGTTGCTCGATGCTTTACACTTGATTTTAGGAGAACGTGCAGACTTTAATATAATTGGTCCTTTAGCGAATAAAGCTATTGTTGAAGGAAAGTTTAAATCTAATGCGGATATTCGTGCTTGGTTAAGTCTTCATGAAATTGATGAAGATGACGAATTGATTGTTAGGCGTGAAATAACCAAAGAAGGGAAATCGAGAGCTTTTATTAACGATACACCAGTAACATTAAATCTTCAACGTGAATTGGCTATAAAGTTAGTTCATATTCATTCTCAGTTCAACACTATTGAGTTGAAAGATAAGCGATTTCAACTGGAACTTTTTGACCATTTAGCAGAAACAACAGCGTTAGCTTTATCCTTTCAAAAAAAGTTTAGTTCCTTTCAGCATGAGAAAAATAAATTATATTCCTTGAAAGATTCGTTACACGAAGCAGAGAAGTCAATTGATTATACGCTATACTTGAAAGAGGAATTATCAAAGTTAAATTTATCTTCCATAAATTACCAAGACTTAGAAAAGGAATTGAGGCGGGCAGAAAATCAAAGTGGGTTGAATGAATGTTATGCCGGAATTGCTGCTATCGAGGAGGAAGGAAGTGTTTTGGACATTCTGAAAAGGCTTAGTTCTTCTACTGATAAATGGTCAACTGTTGATGAAGGTTTGAAAGAATTAGGCGATAGAATTTCAAGTGTACGCTTAGAGCTAAAGGATATTTCATCCATTGCAAATGATAGTATTTCAGAATCAGAGTTGTCATTGTCAGCATTGAACGAGTTGACCCAAAAAATTGATGAGTACAATCGATTGCTGAATAAGCACAAATGTAAAAACCAAGAAGAATTGTTGCATTATTATCATGAGCTTAGTAGAGAAACGTTGAATATTGAGCAATTAAAGGAGCAAATCGTTCAATTGGAACAGGTGGTATTCTCCCAAGAAAAACTCTTGATGGAATTAGCAAAAACCTTACATGACGCGAGACAAAAACAAAGTGAAAAGGTTATCAAGGAACTTGATGAATTGTTGGGAGAGTTGAACTTACCGAATACTGAACTCCGAATTGACCTGAAAGAAAAAGAGGAATTTGATAAATCAGGAATTACCAATATGGAATGGCTTTTCTCAGCAAATATTGGTTATTCTCCGGTATCAATTGAAAAGGCCGCAAGTGGAGGGGAGCTTTCACGATTAATGTTGGCTCTTCAGAAGATGTTGTCTGAGAAAAAAGAATTACCAACCATTTTATTCGACGAAATTGATACGGGTGTTTCTGGTGAAGTTGCCGAGAAAATGGGGAAATTTATAAAAGTAATGGGTAAGCAGAGACAGATTTTTGCCATTTCTCATTTGCCTCAAGTTGCAGCCAAAGCAAATGCTCATTTTTTCGTTAAAAAAAATATTGAAGATAATCGTGCGATTACCCAAATTGTTGAGTTGACTGATAATGAACGAATAGAGGAAATTGCTCGATTGATGAGTGGAGAAAAAATTACCGATAGCGCTCGACTTACAGCAAAAGCTTTAATCAATGACTGATAGTTTTTTCATTGAATTTAATATTCCTAAGGAAAACATTAACCTTAATCATCAATCGTCTGTCATTACTTTGGGAAGTTGTTTTTCTGATGAAATTGGAGAAAAATTATCGTTCGCTGGATTTGATGTTTTAGTTAATCCATTAGGCAGTTTGTTTCATCCAATGTCTATCGTTCATGCGCTTTCATTTGCCTTAGGTCAACGCGAAAAGCACCTGGTTAAAAAGAGTGATGTTTTCTTGGATTATGCATTTTCTGGTAAACTTTATGCTATGAGTGAACAAGAGCTTTCCTTGAAATTAGGAGATATTGGTGATCAATTGGCTCGGAAATTAAGTACTTCAACGCATTTGATTTTAACTTTTGGTACTTCTATTGGATATGAATTGACTTCAAGCTTTTTGGTTGCAAACTGTCATCAACAGCCGGCATCTAATTTTCATAAAGTAAATTCTTCAATAGATGCAATGTACGAAGCTTTATCTACTATCTTGGATAAGTTGTATCAAATAAATTCAGATTTAAAAGTTCTCGTAACGGTAAGTCCCGTCAGACATCTAAAAGATGGAATAATAGAAAATGGACGAAGTAAGGCTAAATTACTCTCTTTGTGCGAAATGCTTGAAGGTAGAGGAGTTAACTATTTTCCGGCGTATGAAATTTTCATGGATGAATTGAGAGATTATCGATTCTCAAAAGAAGACTTAACACATCCGAACGAAATTGCCGTTGATTATATCTGGAAAAAATTTAAAAATGCTTATCTCGACGAAAGTACCTTAAAGTTAACCAGTGAGGTAGAAGCCTATCATCGATCACTAAACCATAGAATTCTATATCCAGAAAGTCAAGGAGCTAATGTTTACAAGGAAAAACTCATTCAGACGCATGAAAACCTGATAAATCGAATGCCGAACCTTCGATTGAAAAGCCTTCCTCTTTAAAAAACTGGTTTAAAAAACTCAACATAAAATGCTGTCTTTCTCGCGCAATTTCTTTTGCGGTTTGCGTTTCCATACGGTCTGTCAATAGAAGTAACTTCTCGTAGAAATGATTAATTGTATGAGACTTTCCAGCAGCATAACTTTCTTTTGATTTATGCAAAATAGGATGAATGGTTCGATCAAATAATGGTCTGTTTTTAGACCCTCCGTATGCAAATGCCCTTGCAATACCAATAGCACCAATTGCATCTAAACGATCGGCATCACGAACAATTTTACCTTCCAGAGTTATTTCAGAGTCCTCTACAAGAGCTCCTTTGAATGATACCGCTTTAACGATTTTTTCTATTGAATTCGCTAGGTGTTCGTCATGATAATGCTCCAAAACGATTTCCTTGGCTACTTTAGACCCTAGTTCAAAGTCATTGTCATGGTATTTGTGATCTGCAATGTCATGAAGCAAAGCCCCGAGTTCAATTGTTAATAAATCTCCTCCTTCTTTATGTTGAATAATTCTTGCATTTTGCAATACCCTTTCAATGTGGTGCCAATCGTGGCTGCCCTCCATTGACAAGAATTTTTCACGGACCTTTTTATAAATTTCAGGTAACAAAATTTAGGGTTTATCTTTTAACGATGCGTGTATTAATAACTTGATTCTGAATGACAAGTGACATAATATAAATACCTGATTGTAAATCTTCTATGTCAACTAGTAATGTATCGAATTTCTTAATAAGTTGACCCTGTGAATTCCAAATTTCTCCAGTTATTGGTACATTTATTCCTGTGATATTAACCCATTTTTCTGTAGGATTCGGATAAAGATTGATTTTAGGAATGGAAACCGAAGAAATAGCACTTGTATCGATGTCTTTTTCTATTAAAATGTCATCGAGATATAATTTATATCCGTCAAAAGTTCGTAAGACAAAAGCAATAAAAACAGTACTGTCATTATAACCGGCTTGAGATAAATCTACCGATCGTGTTGTCCATTCAAAATTTTCTTCTTCTATCGAGCCGATAGTATCTGTAAAACTAGATATTGATGCATCTGTGTGTGAAATAAGGACCAGGTAATCGTCAGGAAAAGAAGGGTCGTGTGATTTAGCCTTCCATGAAATTTTATTTCCAAAAGAACCTAAAGTTAGTGAAGGTGTAATTAGCCAGCGATCTGCAGTGTCAATGGGTGAAAAAAAGGAAGTTGCTGATGCAACAAAATTGGTGGCGCTGTCTGGATCAGAAATACTAATCCATGCTGCTTGATTTAAATATTCCGTCATACTTTGGTCTTCTGTGTTTGCATCTTGATCGAGCAATGTATACGAAAGAGGAATTCCTGATTGAAAATCCGTAGATAATAGAGTAGTTTGCGCAAAACCGATTTGGAAAATAAAAATGAGCAAAAAGAAAATAAATAGTTTCGTCATAAGGCAAAAATAATGCTAATCAACCAATGAAATGAGTATATCCTTGAATTCTTGGTAAAAAGCATCAAATTCTATAAGTCGATCTTTGAAAAATTGATGAATAATTGGCCAATCTTCGTTTTTATAGAAATTTACATTTTCTAATTCCCAATAAATTCGACCAATTTTCATTCCTTCAGCATTAATATATGAATTGTCCCATATTGTTGGGTACTTCATTCTTTCTTCTAAAACTTTCTTCAATTCACCTAATTGTTCCCAAAAAATTGCTTGTATTCCTTCATCTTTGAATTGGATATCGTAACAAACGGCTGTAATCTTACCATCTGAAATTAAGCGTAGGTATGTGTTTTTAACCTCAGTAGGGTAGGTTGCCCAATTTATTCGTCGACCAGAGGATGATACGCGTTTTCGCATAACTTCCTTAAAAGAAGCCCAGAACAATAGATTTCGTTCTTTACGCGCTTCTTTAGACAACATAATTTAGTTATTACCTTTTGCGTGATCGGATAAAAATTGTTGTAACCCTATGTCTGTTAGTGGGTGTTTTGCAAGGGCTTTAATTGCACTTAAAGGACCTGTCATCACATCTGCTCCAATTTCAGCACAATGAATAATGTGCATTGGATGTCGAACAGAAGCAGCTAAAATCTCGGTATCAAAAGCATAGTTGTCGTAGATTCCGCGAATTTGCTCGATCAACGCCAAACCATCGGTTGACACATCGTCTAAACGACCTAAGAAAGGAGAGATATAAGTTGCTCCTGCTTTGGCTGCTAAGAGCGCTTGCCCAGCGGAAAATATTAGCGTACAATTAGTTTTAATATTTTTTTTAGAGAAGTATTTAATTGCCTTAATTCCTTCTGGAATCATTGGTATTTTAACTACGATATTTTTATGCAACGCGGCTAATTGTTCTCCTTCGCGAATCATACCCTCAAATTCAGTTGAGATTACTTCGGCACTTACTGGGCCGTCCACAATGTTACAAATGGCTACATAATGATTCAAAATATTCTCCGCACCTGTGATTCCTTCTTTGGCCATTAAGGACGGGTTTGTGGTAACACCATCCAATATTCCAAGATCATTTGCTTCACGGATGTCGTTTAAATTTGCGGTATCGATAAAGAATTTCATGGTTAACGTTTTTTATTTTTTAACATTTCTTGTTGCTTACGCTGCATTTCTTCTAATTTTTCCTGAAACTTCGATTTCTTTCTACTGCCATCTGTATTGGTAACCTTCGCTTTACGGTCTGCCATTTTAAGTTTAAGTTTTTCTTCATCCACAAAAAATCTTTTTATTGCCACCATAATAATTATTGAAATTAATGTTGAAATGAAGTAATAATAACTAAGTCCTGCTGAATACTCGTTGAAGAAAAATATCATCAAAATTGGGAAAATATACATGATAACTTTCATGTTCGGCATACCAGGCTGAGTAGGTTGCTGCATATTTCCGCTATTCATAAAGGTATAAACCAATGTTGTCGCGGCCATTAAAAGTGTGAACAATGAAATATGATCACCATACAATGGAATTTTAA
>CAZLVX010000073.1:0-10488 GCA_964562965.1 uncultured Lishizhenia sp. | reverse complement strand
AGGGACACAAGGATTTTCAGTCCTTTGCTCTACCAACTGAGCTAAGGTACCAGCCGTTGGTGGGTGCAAAGTTAAGCATTTTTTATTTTTTAGTCCAAATTACTTTTAATTTTCTTTTAATTAAATGTCATTCATACCTTTGCGCAGTGAATAAATTAGAAGTTTATGTGATGGATTATGGAAATACGGCGTTGAAAATTGCCGTTTTTCAAAATGCAACTATGAAGACTGTTTACAGGAGCAACAAAGAAGACTGTTTAAAGTTAGATTGGAGCAATAAATTGATAGTTTTATCAAATGTGGCATCAAAAGACTTTTCATTGGCCTTGCAAGATAAAGGAGCCAAGATCATAGAAATTACAACAGACTTTTCTGCAAGCTTTACTTCTGCCTATAACTCCATGAATACATTAGGTGTTGACCGATTTTGTAATGTAGAAGCTATGGCAATTTCAGGTCGAAAAGGAAATTTACTTTGCATAGACATTGGAACATGTGTTAAGTTTGATTTACTTGACAAGCGGAAAGTATACTGTGGAGGAAGCATTTCACCCGGACTTGATTTGAGGTTTAAATCACTAAACGATTATACTGCCCGTTTACCTCTTCTAGAAAAATTATCCTTCCGTTCACTTAACGGGAAATCGACCGATGAATCAATTTTGTCCGGAGTAATTTTAGGTTTAGAGGCAGAAATTTTTAAACGAATCGAATGGTATGAAGCTCAATATGATGACTTAACTATTTTTGTGACAGGTGGAGACGCTTCTTATTTTGATTTCCATCAAAAAAGTAACATCTTTGCAGACGAAAATTTAACGCTCAAAGGAATTTATTCCATTTTTTGCAACCATGCACAATAAACTATTTTTACTATTCTTCATTTCAATTAATTTCGGTTTTGGTCAATCCTTTTCGACCTCTCCGATTTCTTATTATGGAATTGGTGAAAAATCATGGCAATCTCACGCTATTTATTCGGCATTAGGATATGCCGGCATTTCGCACTTTGACTCAACGCAACTAAACCTTGAAAATCCAGCCTCGTATAGTTTCTTGAGCCAGGGGAATACCCTTTTTTCGTTAGGTATGGGAGGACGAATTTCTCAATTTGAGTCACAAGATGCTTCTGTCATTAGATCACAATATCTGCTTGATCAGTATGCTTTAGGTTTTAAAATGAAAAAAAACATGGGAATGGTTTTTAGTTTAAGGCCATATGCCAATAGAGGCTATCAAGTAACAGATTATACCTTTACTGGAGTTGATTCTCTGAGATATTCTTACATTGGAAAAGGAGGAATGAGTGAATTTATTTGGGGTGCAAGTTATAGACCTCTAAATAAAAAAGTCATCAAGTTCTCTTTAGGAGCAAATGTCGGATATGCCTTTGGAGCAACGGAAAAAATAAGGAGAGCTCAACTTCTACCTGCCACATCGGATTACCCAGCTGGAGAACAGAATACTGTTATGAGGTTGAATAATTTATCTGTTTACACAAGTGCTTTGTTGCAGATTACTCCATCCAAGAATCATCAATTTGTAATTTCAGCTGCATATGAGCCAAGAACCATTGCTTCTCGTTTAAGAACTGTTTCTTCTCTTTCTAATGTTACGATTGGAACAAACGGTCGACCAGTTTATGATGTGTTGGACGCAGATACAGTAGATTACGGATATTATACAGAATCAATGGTTGCAGGAATCGCTTATACTTTATCGCTTCCTAAATGGCGAATACAGACTAGAGAACTTCATCCTACACTTAAATTACTTGGATCATATAGAAACAGTTTATCTCGAATATCTAATATGGATTCTACTAAAACAAGTGGTTGGTACGGTGGAATTCAATTTAATCCTGAAAAAAATCTTTTTGAGAATTTATCAGTTCTGAAGTTTGCAGAAAAATTGTCATACCGGTTGGGAGTATATACGGTAAATAATGAATTTTCTGATCAGCGAATAACAGACTTTGGCACAACATTTGGAATCGGCATTCCGATTTTGATTCAGCAGTCTCTTTCATCTGTAAATTTGAGTTTTCAAATGGGTAAAAGAACAAATGAATCAACTTCCTTAAAAGAGAACTATGGAGGAATGCAAGTGGGCTTGATTTTTTGCCCCTCAAGTTTCGACAGATGGTTCAGAAAACGTAAACTAGATTAACTAAATAAAAATGAAAAACGCAGTACTTTTTGGAATTTTGACGCTGACAAGCGTAGTTGGATTTGCTCAAAATGACTCGATTCAAAAACGCGAATGTGATAGAATGAGATTTTTGGCAGGTGAAGAATTGAAATTAAAAAATTTCGCAGGTGCCTTGACTTATTATCAAAAAGCAGAAACAATTTGTGGTAATTTTGATAAAGCAGCTTACGAAAGAATGTCTCAAGCTGCAATTAATGCGAACGCTACAGAGACAGATAAGGTGAGAAAAGCACTTTTCGCTGATACTGTCATTTCTATCTACGGAAGGATGGATTCTAAATCATTTTTTGATCAAAAAAATGCCCTAACCCGTGCAAGTTTCTATTTAAAAACAACAACTATTGACAGAGCAAAAGCTGATGAGTGGTATACACAATCATTAAAAAATGGTGTCCAATTTAATGAGTCTCAATTGTTGACCTATTATAACAATCTTTATCAAATGTATATTGCATCAAAAGATGACTTGAAAGGAGCAATTAAGAAGCGTTTAATTAA
Source organism: uncultured Lishizhenia sp. (assembly GCA_964562965.1). Classification (GTDB taxonomy): domain Bacteria; phylum Bacteroidota; class Bacteroidia; order Flavobacteriales_D; family Crocinitomicaceae; genus UBA952. The sequence goes on along the minus strand of CAZLVX010000073.1, from coordinate 7,779 downwards.
CGATTATTTTGTTTTTAGTAAGTTAGTTACTGATGCCGGCATGACACCAAAGACACAAGAAACACTGACAAATGTATTCAATACCTTGATTAAAACTTGTGATGACATTCTACCTGATCTAGCGGGATTTATGAAAACTTTGCCTCAGGAAAAAGAAGCTAAAATTAAAACCGTTAACAACTTCATGACCATTTTAAAAGAAAAAGGCTGTACAGGAAGTAAAGAATACGAAATGTTAGTTGACACGATAATAAAAGTTGATAACAGCATTGATGCGGTCTTGGCAAAAGCAAATCTTCAAATGGCAAAGAAACGTTATGATGACGCCATCTCAACTTATAGAACGGCTATCAATATGTCTACAAGTAGCACGCAAAAGGAAGACTTGGAATATGAAATTTTGGAAATTGTGTACTTCAAAAAAGACAACATCAGAGGAGCATACAATATGGCTATGGGAATAAACGGTTCTAAAAGATCTAAGGCTTTAGAGATTGCGGCTGATTGTGTAGCGAAATTGGCGAATTCTTGTGGTACCAGTACGTTCGAAAGAAAATGTAATTATTTATACGCTGCGGAATTAGCGCAACGAGCAGGCGACGGTTCAAAAGCTTCAAGATACCGAGCTATGGGACCTTCGAATACTGAAATTTTCACTGAAGGAAATCCTTCATCTGCGAGCCTTTCTTGCTGGGGAGTTTCAGTATCATTAAAATAATTTTGAATTCTAAAAGTCCTTATTTGAAATTAATAATTCCTGTTGCATTAAGTGCAACAGGATTTCTTTTTTCATGTGAAAATTCGATGAGCGAAATTCGTCGTGTCGACATTGACTACAACACTCCGGATGAAATTTCAAAAGAATTGAGACTCGTTTATGCCGATTCTGCAAAAACAAAAATTGAATTATTCGCAGCAACTGCTGAAAAGACAAATGGAAAACAGGAAATAACCAAATTAAAGGATTCACTCAGAGTCAATTTTTATAACAAAGAGGGTAAAAAAGTATCCACTCTTTTTGCATTGTATGGAGAGATTAATGACGTGCAAAACATGGTTTATGTGAAAGATTCTGTTAGATTTTACAATTTCGAAAAAAAACAATTAGTTGAAACTGAAGCCCTTTTTTGGAATAGGCTAGACAGTACAATTTATACCGAAGGACAAGTTATTGTGAAATCCCCGGATGGAATTGCATTGGGAACTGGTTTTCGAACTAAACAAGACTTCAGTAAATATACAATATTGAAACCGGAGGGGCAGATTTTAGTAAAAGATTCAAAAAACGATAAATAAACAAAAATGAATACATACAACACCATCATGAGGTATTTCTGGTTAACCGCTGCAATTTTAATTTTTATTGTAGTAACGGTAATGGGAATAATCGATGGATTTTCAAAATGGGTATTTTATTACCTTTTCGTAGTAACTTCTCTTGGAATGTACTTCTTAAAAACATGGATGATGAAAAGATTTGTAAACCATCAAGCATTTTTAGAGGAACAAAAACAAAAAAGTAAAGAAACGTTGTAACAAAATATGCTGTTCATTTGTCTTTAGAATCAATGAGATTAATTTTTTTAATAATTCTTTTCACAACTACATCAAACCTTATGGCACAGCAATTTGCCAAAGGTTTAGTATCAGATGAAAAAGGTTCTCCAATACCGAATGCTAGAATATTTATTAAGAACGATGCAAGTCAACGGACTGTTGCAGATTTGAACGGAAGATACCAACTTTCCTTAATGCCAGGAGAGTATTTCTTAGTTGTTACTTCCCCAGGTTTTGAAGATAGAGAAACATACATTTCTATTGGAGGTATTGACATCGTCAAGGATATTCAATTGTTTCCAGCAAAAGCAAAAGACCTTGGATCTGTTGAATTATCTGCAAAAAAATACAATCCAGGTAGGGATATCATGCTAAAGGTCGTGGACAAGCGAGATCAAATGAATCTTTGGAATCACAAACATAAAGTCGACGTTTATATTAAAGCAACGGAAAAAATAGACCGTAAAGCAAAACAAGAAAACACGAAAAAGGATGACGACCCCCTAAATAGTGACAAAAAACCAAATTGGACAGATAATTATAACCTTGTTGAGGTGCAACTAAATCGATCTTATGCGCCAGTAAACAATGTAAAGGAAGTAAGAAATGCATACACGCTTCGTGGAAAAGACTATTTCTTGTATTATACGACAACAGTTAAATCCAATTTCAATTTCTTCGAAAACTTGTTGCAATTAGACGATTTACATGAAAATCCAATCATGTCTCCAATTTCAGTTCCCGGAATATTGAGTTATCGTTATAAATTAGAGGAGAAAATTGAGCGTAACGGACAGAAGATTTCAAAAATCAAAATAATTCCAAGAAATGTTGCCACCACTACGCTAGAGGGATACATATACGTTATTGATAGTTTATGGCTTGTTGAAAAATTAGAATTAACCTTAAATAAAGGGAATTTAAAGCGCTATGATTACTTCACAATCGAACAAACTTTTTCTCATCCGGGGGATTCTCTATGCCTTTTAGAAAAACAAGTTTTTAAGTACGGAGGAACTTATGGAGGTGAAAAATCCAATTGTGTCACTGAAGCAGTTTTTAGTAATTATGACTTTGAAATTAATTTCAATAAAAAATTCTTTAACAATGAAGTTGCAGTTACCTCTAAAGAAGCATATGAGAAGGATACATCCTTCTGGTCTGACAAAAGACAGTTAGTATTAACGGATGAAGAAATTCGATTTATTAAGGCAAAGGATAGTATTCGCGATGCACAGAACCGAAAAGAGTACCTCGATTCTGTCGATGCCATATTTAATAAAATTACAGCACTTAAAATTCTATGGTTCGGAATAGATCATAGGAACCGTGCAGAAAAATATCAATGGACTCTAGGTTCTTTAGCGACAATTGTTCAGCCAATGTTTATTGGAGGTCCTCGTTTTACTCCAAATTTCGACTTTTTCAAAAAGTGGAAAGACGAAAGAACCTTGGATTCTTACACTCGGATTTCCTACGGGGTGTTGAATAACGATGTGAAAGGAGATACGTGGTGGAAATATCGATTCGATCCCTTTCATCAGGGATTTATTAGGTGGTCAATTAACCATGATTTTGACGTAATTAGAGGATATGATGCCATTACTCAAATTTATAAGCGTGAAAATTTTATAGAAGCAACGAAAATGCGGACTTCTTTTGAATATGAGCTGTTCAATGGTTTTTATTTAGATTTGAGTGCAGAATTTTCAGAAAGAAGATCTTTAAAAGGTTTGAATAAAGTAACATTTTTTGATCAGTGGATACCGAACACAGATTTTATGGATTTTGATGCCTATCAAGCTATGTTAACGGATATAACACTTTCTTATACGCCAATGCAAAAATTCATGAGAGAACCTTATCGTAAAGTTATTCTTGGTTCTGCATGGCCTACATTTTATCTCAATTATGAACGTGGTATTCCGTCTATCTTTGGCAGCGACATTGACCATGAGTACATTCAATTTGATATTCAACAAGCTTTCAAAATTGGTACTATTGGTACCACAAATTATCGTTTTTCAATCGGAAAATTCTTGTCTACACGAAACCTATACGAGCCTGATTTTAAATTTCAACGCAGAAGTGATCCGATATGGTTCTCCAATCCTTTGTATTCATTTCAAGGACTCGATACCTTACTTAGGACAACAGATTATTCAACCGAACTCCATATTGTACATCATGACAATAGTGCCATAATCAACAAAATTCCATTCATGAAGAAAACGAGATTGGGACTTGTTTTGGGGGCTGGAGCTTTGTATGTGAAGGAATACAATTGGTTACATTTTGAAACCTTAGCTGGTTTGGAACGAAGCTTTAAAATTTCGAGAAGGAGATTACGTATTGGATTGTATGGTGTTTTATCTGCGGGAAATAAAATGCCAATGCGCGCCGACTATAAAATATCGTTCGCAATTTTAGACGATAGAAGTATGAAGTGGAATTTTTAGGCTTCTTCTGATTTTTTCGGAAAATAAACCCGTTGCCGAATAAGCATCATAAAAACACCAATTGATATGCAGGCGTCAGCTAGATTCCAAATAGCGGGAAATACCTCGTTTCCTCCGACAAGGGGCATCCATTCAGGCCACCTCATATCGAATTGAAACATATCAACCACACTGCCAAGTAAAAATCCATGGTGACGTACCTCGAATGCTTCTGGAAAATCCCCACATTTTTCAAAAGCTCCAGTTCCTTCCATCCAACTATATTGATGGCAGGGATTGAAAGGAAAAATAAAATCGTGCAACATAGAGTCAATCAAATTACCCGCTGCTCCTGTGAAAATTAATGCGATTGCAATTAAATACTCAGTTTTAACACCTTTTCGGGCCTCTCGAATGATATAGTAGGCTATAAAAACCACTGCTACAAGCCGAAAAATACTCAAGGCTAACTTGTGCCACATTGCAGCGCCGAAAGTAGTACCAAAGGCCATTCCTTGATTTTCAGTGTAGCGTAATTTAAACCACTCGCCAAGGATATTGTGATATTCCCAAGGTAAAAAGTTTGACTTGATGTATAGTTTAATTGCTTGATCTGCAATTAACAAGGTCAAAATTAGAATTCCGACAATGGTAAGCTGTTTTTTCACTTAGCGCTGCGCATTTTTAGCATCAATACTCATGGTGGCATGTGGTACTAATCGCAATCTTTCTTTCGGTATTAAAGTGCCATTAACGCGACAAACGCCGTATGTTTTATTCTCAATTCTAACAAGTGCTGCTTGTAGGTTTTGTATAAACTTTTCTTGACGAGCGGCAAGTTGAGCAACTTCTTCTCTAGAAAGGGTTTCTGAACCATCTTCCATCATGTTAAAGGTTCTTCCCGTATCATCTGTTCCGTGGTCGTCGTTATGTGACAAGGATCCTATTAATAAGTTATAGTCGTCTTTTGCTTCTTTCAGCTTGTTAAGAATAAGCTCTTTGAATTCTTCAAGCTCTGCATCTGAATATCTATTCTTCTCTGTTGACATTTCGATTATTTTGGGACGCAAATATATGATTTTTCGAAGCTTATGATCTTTGTTGTGAATAAAATTTAATGAAAAAATAGCAGTTGTTTTTTTAATTATTCACAATTGCCTGATTTTAAATGAAGATTCTATAATTTCGTGGCATGATTCGATTGTTTTTAGGGAATCGAGTGGGTGTTCTTCTATTGCTACCTTTTTTGGTGATTGCATTTCACTACATTCATTGGGTTACAGGAAATCATGTGGATCAACTTTCTGATTTTGGTTTATGGGGAGAATTGAGTTTTTCTCCGCTTGTTTCTTACGTTTGGTCAGGGGTATTCATACTTACCAATGCTATTTTGCTAAATTATTTGTACAATAGCCATCAATTTTTAGATAAGAACTCCTATTTAACATCTTTGCTGTATTTGGTGGTGATGAGTTTTTATGACGCATTTTATCATTTTGATTATGTGTTATGCGTTCATTTTCTGTTTATTATGATGCTTACGCAATTTTTTGAATTAAAACAACAAGTAGATGGGAGAAAATACGTCTTCAACGCGTTTGTTTTTATTGGAATCGCCTCAACTCTTCAGCCTCTTTTATTGTTTTTCATACCATTCTTTATTTTTTCATTATTGATTTTTCGTTCGTTTTCGTTTAGGGAATTTACATTAGCAGCCATTGGTTTTTTTGTTCCTTTCGTCTATTGCTTTACCTATTTGTGGTGGTATACAATTGAACGTAATATCTTTATGGGGATTCAATTTTTAAACTTGGAATTTAGTGATTTCATCTGGTCTCTTTTGGTATATGGGTTGTTGATTTTAGTATCTTATTTGAGCATGCGCTCCATACTTCAAAAATCATCAATAAGATTAAAAAAACAAATTCAAGTACTTTGGTTATTAGTTTTAATGGGAATGTTCATTGGAATCCTTAATCTCATTTGGAAACGCGAATTAAATGATTTGAGTTTCGCCATGTTGTTTTTGACTAGTTTATTAACATATAGCTTTCTTCATAAGACTTATGGGTTAATAACTGCGGGGGTTTTCTATATTTGTTTAGCGTATTCAATGTTGAAATTTTTCATTTAATTAAGGTTTTTTAAGCCTTATTTGTCCTTAAATTTGACCAAAAAATTAGAATGAAATTCGGAGTAGTCACTTTTCCTGGCTCAAATTGCGATCAAGATATGGTCTACGTTTTGCGGGAAATTTTAGGTCAAGATGTTGTTTCATTATGGCATAAGGATACCGATTTACGAGGTGTTGATATGGTGGTGTTGCCAGGTGGGTTTTCCTATGGAGATTACCTTCGATCTGGTGCATTAGCAAAGTTTTCACCTATAATGAATGAAGTTGTGACTCATGCAAATCGCGGAGGTTATGTGATGGGGATTTGCAATGGATTTCAGATTTTAACAGAATCTGGACTGCTTGATGGAGCTTTGTTGCATAATAATAGTCAGCGATTTATTTGTAAGAATGTCTATTTATCTCCAGTTTCATCTACTGCTGCAATTACAAAAGATTTATCAAAAGATAGAAGCTATAAAATCCCTATCGCTCATGGTGAAGGTCGATTTTTCGCATCTGATGAAACAATCCATAGGCTTGAAGACAACGATCAAGTACTTTTTAGGTATGTAGATTCCGATGGAACGTCAAGCTCCGAAGCGAATCCAAACGGATCAATCAACAATATTGCAGGTATTACAAATAAATCCAAAAACGTATTTGGTATGATGCCACATCCTGAACGTGCAGCTGATGTTCATCTTAATAATATTGATGGTTTATCTTTTTTTGAGTCAATTTTAACTCATTGTTCATGAAAATATTATTGTTAGGCTCTGGCGGTAGAGAACATGCCTTAGCATGGAAAATAGCTCAGAGTTCTATGCTAGACGAACTATTTATTGCCCCAGGAAATGCTGGAACAAGAAATCATGGGAAAAACCTAGCGTTTTCACCTACAGATTTTGAATCCGTTAAGAAACATGTCTTGGAATTATCTATTGAAATGGTGGTTGTTGGTCCTGAAGAGCCTCTAGTAATGGGGATTTATGATTATTTCTTAGGTGATCCTGAACTTAGAAAGGTCCCAGTAATTGGTCCAAGTCAACTTGGTGCACAACTTGAAGGAAGCAAAGATTTTGCGAAACAATTTATGTCAAGACATAATATCCCCACTGCAAAATATGCCACCTTTACGCAAGAAACGCTTGAAGAAGGATTGAATTTCCTTGCTAATATGAAAGGACCATACGTTTTAAAAGCAGATGGACTTGCAGCAGGAAAAGGTGTACTTATAATCAAAGAATTGGAAGAAGCTAAATCCGAACTTACCAGTATGTTATCACATGCTAAATTTGGAAATGCGAGTAAAAAAGTCGTTATCGAACAATTCTTAACGGGAATAGAATTAAGTGTTTTTGTTTTAACAGATGGAGAATCATTCAAATTGCTCCCTGAAGCAAAAGACTATAAACGCATAGGAGAGGGGGATACAGGTCTGAATACAGGAGGTATGGGAGCGATTTCACCTGTTCCATTTGCTGATGCTGCTTTTATGGATAAAGTGCACAACAGAATCATTGTTCCGACTGTAAAAGGATTGAAAAATGAAATGATTCCTTACAAAGGGTTTATTTTCTTTGGACTAATTAACGTTAAAGGCGATCCTTATGTGATTGAATATAATTGTAGGTTAGGCGACCCTGAAACTGAAGTTGTAATTCCTAG
>CAZLVX010000072.1:7719-10519 GCA_964562965.1 uncultured Lishizhenia sp. | reverse complement strand
GGACTTGGAAAATTTACCTCCCAAGGCTCTGCCTTTTTAATTATGATGATTTTGGGAGGAGGAATTATTCCTCCTATTCAAGGGAAGTTGGCAGATTTGATAGGAATACAGTCGTCTTATGTAATCGCTGTTCTTTGTTTTGGATACCTTGTTTTGTTTGCGGCATTGGCTAGAAAAATATTAAAAAATCAAGGTGTTGATCTTGAGGGACAAGTGGTGTCAGGGGGGCATTAATTAGCATTCAATTTTGAAGTTTTTATATTCTATTTTATTCCTTGTCGTCTTTAGTTATTCTGAAGCTCAATCTTCATGGCGCTTCATTGTATTAGGAGATACACATGTTGGATCATCGGATACAGTCGCTGAGATGATTCCCTTTATGCTTGAGGACAGTGTTGATTTTGTAGCTGTGGTAGGAGATTTGGTTGAGGGTGGATTAGGCACCCCAGGCACACAACTTCTGCAAGAATTAGAAACATGGAAAAGTATTTTTTCTCCTTTATATAATTCGGGTATTCCTGTTTATGGATTGAGGGGAAATCATGAAAATGATGCTAATAATGATATCAACATTTGGAATACGGCCTTTTCTGACAACTATTCATTTCCTCAAAACGGACCAATTGGAGAAGAAAATTTGACCTATGCTGTAACCCACAAGAATGCCAAATTGCTATTTCTAGATGTATACAAGAACATTCATCAAGTGAACCAAAATTGGCTGAACAATCAATTAGACACAAATACCCGCCAACATGTTTTTTCTTTTGGACACGAAGCCGCATTCAAAGTCTTCCATGCGGATTGCCTAGACGATAGCCTTAATGCTAGAAATGTGTTTTGGAATAGATTGAGCTCTGCTGGTTGTAGAGTCTATTTTTGTGGGCATGATCATTTTCTAGATGCTTCTTTGGTGGATAATGGAGACGGTAATGCTGCAAACGATGTTTATCAATATTTAGTTGGTACTGGCGGCGGGTGGCTAATGAGTCAATACAGCAACTATAATGGAAATAATGGCCCTTTTGTGCCGAATCGTTTGTTTCATGAAATGGAATTTGGATATGCCTTGGTTGAGGTTTCGGATTTAAGTAACCCCTCTTGTCAAGTTAAAATAAATTGGAAAAGACGGACTCAGAATGGGAGTGGTATTCAAACTTATCAACTTTCTGAGCATGAAATTTTAATTGAGTCTTGTTCGAATGGTCTTAATGAAAGTAATTCAATAGAATTGAAAGTCTTTCCAAATCCCTCAAATGGAAGAGTCTATTTTAACTCACCTTTACTTTTGCCCATTATACTAATGGACACATATGGAAAAGTGCTTATTTCATTACCCGAAAACTCAACATCATTCTCTACGGAAGGGTTTGCTCCAGGGATTTATTTTATAAAAAATCAGCACCAAACTTTTCCTATCGCAGTTCAGTAATCGTAGAAATTTAGCCACTTATTGTACTTTGTAAAATAATTCATTAATTTTACCCAAAATGCTACCTATGAAACAACTTCTTATTTTGTTCATGATTTGTTTGTTATCTCCAGTATTTGGTCAGAAAACGGCAACAGGAATTGTTCAAAACGAAAAAAAAGAACCAATGCCTTTTGTTTCGATTACAATAAAGGGCACGTCAAAAGGTGTTAAATCAAACATACTAGGTGAATTTAATATTGCCATACCTGACACAGGAAATGTGTCCTTAGTATTTTCATTTATTGGATTTGAAAAGCAGGAAGTAAATACCAGAGGTTTAGGACCCTTAACTGTGACGATGGTTCAAGAGTCTAAATCACTAAATGAGGTAGTAGTTGTTGGATATGGTTCCGCCACAAAGAAAGAACTGACTGGTGCGACCTCAAAGGTGGGTGGTGAAGACATAGAGAAATTGAATTTATCACGAATGGATCAAGCGCTACAAGGTCAAGTTTCCGGCGTTAATATTTCCACAAATTCTGGTTCACCCGGTGGAGCCTCCAATATTAGAATTCGAGGATTATCTACATTTGGCGACAATGACCCGCTAATTTTAGTGGATGGCGTAGTTTACGATTCTGAAGGACTTAATGCTTTAAACCCTTCTGATATTAAATCTATAAATGTACTCAAGGATGCAACAGCAGGTATTTATGGCGTACGTGCAGCAAATGGCGTCATATTAGTCGAAACAAAACAGGGAAGACTCAATGCAAAACCGAAAGTCGAACTAACTTCATATTATGGTGTTCAATCGACAAGTCGCAAACTTGACTTATTAAATGCTACAGAGTATGCTATAATTAAAAACGAAATGTTTGCTTTTGGCGGACAAGAAATGCCATTTAATAACACCGCATTGGGCGTAGGAACAAATTGGCAAGACAGTGTATTTAAAAGCGCACCTGTGCAAAGTCATAACTTAAGCATGAGTGGCGGAACTGCTAATACAAGATACTCATTAGGGTTGGGTTATTTTTCACAGGATGGAATCGTGGGTGGACCTAAATCGCATTTTTCAAGGTATAATGCTCGATTAAACTTAAGTACAGATTTGAGTAAAAAGTTAAAACTCAACTCTGTGTTTTTATTTTCAAATGATTACCGCAACACATTACCGGAAAATGGTATCGGGTCTGTATTATATAATACAATCAATGCTTTTCCAAATGAACCAATTAGAATGCCTGATGGTTCATACTCCTATTTGGAAGAAGTAAGCGATATTATCAATCCATTGGCACAAATTGCGAATCAATACAATTGGAGTTGGGCGGATAAGTTTGTTGGAAAGGAAGAATTGGTCTATGAATTCAATGAAAATCT
>CAZLVX010000072.1:1556-7619 GCA_964562965.1 uncultured Lishizhenia sp. | reverse complement strand
TATGACAAATCTTTAGACACCAATCATCGAATTAAAGGAACGGCTGGGGTATCTGTTTTTCAGCGTCACGGTGAAGCATTGGGTGGCACAGCCTTCAATATTCCAAACAATTCAGTAGAATATGCGGATATTTCGGCAAACCTTGCGGCAGGAGGGTTTCTAAATAACGTATACTCATGGGAATTTACAGAACGGCTAGTTTCAGCATTTGTAAGGGCAGAATATGCCTACCAAAGTAAATACCTTTTTTCTGCTATTTTGCGTCGAGATGGCTCAAGTAAATTTGGACCAAACAACAGGTATGGTTTTTTCCCAACCTTCTCTGGCGCATGGTTGTTGTCTGATGAAAAATTTTATAAGGTCAAATGGTTAGATTATTGGAAACTAAGAATGAGTTACGGGGTTTCTGGAAATGATCAAATACCTAATTTTTCATACAGAGCATTATTAAATGGCGAAGGGGTTTATGTATTTGATGATGTTTTGACGCAGGGTGTTGCTATTGGCAGGCCATCAAATCCTGACCTGAAATGGGAAACTACAAGCCAATTAAACATTGGAATGGATTTAACTTTTTGGAAAAAATTAGACCTTACCACAAACTATTTTATAAAAAACACCAAGGATTTATTGTTTCAACCAGAAGTTACGGCAATTCTTGGTTCATATGGACCTGGCGGTTATCCCCCTATTATTAATGCTGGAGATGTCTCCAATAAAGGAGTTGAACTTGAATTAGGGTATCACACAGACCCGAAGAAAAAATTGGTTTCTGATATTAATTTTAATATTTCAAGAATTTTGAACAAAGTAACGAGCGTGCCAGAAGGGGTAGATTATATTCCTGGTGCAGCATTTAGTGTTGGAGGAGATGTAGCCACAAGGTTTCAGGAAGGCTATGCGATAGGATATTTCTTTGGTTATCAAACAGCAGGTGTATTTCAAACACAGGAAGAAATTGATGCCGCGGGCGTTACCCAAGAAGGAGCTCAGCCAGGAGATTTAATTTTTGTAGATCAAGACGGAGACGGAAAGATTAGTTTTTCAGATGATTCTGATAAAACTTTTTTAGGATCCCCTATTCCAGATTTCACATGGGGCCTTAATTTAAATGTGAAGTTCTCAGGATTTGATTTCTCAGCAAACGTATTTTCAGCAATTGGAAATGAGATTATTCGTAACTACGAACGTCAACAACCTTTTGCAAACCAATTAGGATATGTTATTGATAGATGGGTAGGGCCAGGTACTTCTGATGAAACCCCACGCCTAACTACCGGTGAAACCAGAAACAACGTGTTCTCGTCTTTTTATGTAGAGGATGGGTCTTTTATTCGCTTGAAAAACGTGCAAATTGGGTACACCTTGCCAAAAAAGATAATGAAAAAAGTAAAAATAGAATCTTTACGTATGTATGTTGCAGCGAACAATCTTATAACATTAACAAGGTATATGGGCTATGATCCAGATTTAGGTTCTTCTAATGCACTTAGTGCCGGAGTAGATTTCGGAATGTATCCGCAAGCAAAATCAATAATGGGTGGAATTCAAGTAACATTTTAATTATGAAAAGGAAATTAATCATCATCATTTTATCAGCAGTATCCTTTTTGCATACTGGGTGTAAAAAATTCTTAAGCGTAGACCCTCCATATGCTCAAGATGCTGAAAATTATTTTCAAAGTCCTGAAGATTTTGAACGTGCGTTAACGGGCGCTTATGATATGCTTCAAGGTTCTTTTGTTTCGTTTTGGATTGGGGAAATCGCTTCGGATAACGCCATCGCTGGAGGCGAAAGCGTTAACGATTCTCAAGGGCTCCATCAAATTGACAACATGACGCATGGTGGCGTGAATAATGAGTTGCGAAATATTATGCGTTGGAATTATACTGGCATTACGCGCGTTAATTACATTATGGAAAACAAGGATAACATAGACTTTCCTGGAAAAGAACATATGCTTGCTGAAGCTAAGTTCTTACGCGCATATTACTATTTTGAATTGGTAAAATTTTTCGGAGATGTTCCATTAATTATTGACAAACGGATTGGAATCGAAGAAGCGAGACAATTTCCTCGAACACCAAAAGCAGAGGTTTATGCTCAAATTGAACAAGACCTTGCTGCTGCCGCTACAGTATTAAGTCCTGTTGCTGCCCAAAAAGGCCGAGCTACGAAAGGAGCCGCTCAAGCATTGTTAGGCAAAGTATACCTGTATCAAAATAAATTTACGGAAGCGGCAGCTATTTTCGACGAGATTAGAAATAGTGGGCTTTACAGTCTGATTTCTGATTACAGCCAACTTTTTTCTGCTTCTAATGAGAACAATTCAGAGACTGTTTTTGATATCCAATATAGCGGATTAGAAGGAGGAGGTTATGGTTGTTTAATTTGTTTAGAGGGAAATGCGGCCCCAGGTTTTCAGGGGATTCGTCAATACACAGGTCCAGTTTATGGGGATGGAAACAGTTATAATTTACCTACTCAAGAATTATACAATGCCTTTTCACCCATTGATCCACGTCGGGGACATACCATTTTGGATATTGATGCTTTTATTGCAGCTCAACCTGATCCGTCTTCCATTACGTACGCAATTGGAGCCGGGGGCCATACCGGATACTACAACAATAAATACATAAAACGCCAAGGAGAAATAGGCTTGCCCGATAACGATTTAACGAGCCCTGTAAACTATCGCGTAATTCGTTATGCAGACGTGTTATTGATGGCAGCTGAGGCACATTTTCACCTCGGAAACAATCAAATTGCCCAGCAACTTGTTAACCAAGTACGAGTGCGTGCGGGTGTACCTGGGATTCCTGTACAATCCTTAAATGATATTTATAAAGAAAGAAGATTTGAACTTTCTGGTGAAGGACATCGGTTTTTTGATTTAGTAAGAACAGGTCAAGCAGCACAATTCATTGATGGTTTTGTAATTGGAAAGCATGAACTTTTTCCAATTCCACAAGTGGAAATTGACTTGGCAGGAGGAAATTGGCAACAAAATTCAGGATATTAAAAAAAGAAATATGAGAGCTATATTATTTTTTATAGGGGTAATTACATTGACATCTTGTCACAAAAACCCTCAATTAGGAAATCCACCATCTGACGAAGATGCTAGTTTCACTTTTGCTCCTTCGGATACCAATGCCAACGTAATCGTTCTAACCGCAACTAATCAAAACATTCTATGTTCTTGGGATCTTGGTAACGGAATTAAAAAAGAAGGAAATAATGTGGTTGCAACATATCCGTATGCGGGCACATACACCGTCAAGTTAACAGTGTTTAGTAAAGGAGGAAGTAAGAGTTCAACACAACAAATTGTGATTGCACAAGACGATCTAAGTCTATTAAACAATCCCATTTACGGTAAATTAACAGGAGGGGCCTCTGGTCCAGGTTATAAGGTGTGGCATGTTGACTCCATCTCATCAGGCCACATGGGCGTGGGGCCTGATCCGGAGAGCGCACTGGGACCAATTCCTGAGTGGTGGTCAGCAGGAGCTAATGAAAAACCAGGTTGTGGAATGTATGATGATCGCTATATTTTTTACTTAAATGGCTTCAAGCTAGACATGGTAAATAATGGAGATGTGTATATACATAATTCATTAGCGGCTCAATTTCCAGGGTCTTTTCAAAATCTTGGAGATTTTACAGCCCCATACACTGATCAATTACAAGGTTCGTGGCTACTAACAGAAGGTGATCAAACAACAATTTCACTTTCTACAAATTCATTTTTAGGATTTTACACGGGTGTGAATGAATATAGAATTTTGGATTTAACAGACTCAACCATGAGTTTACAATACAAACACCATGCAGGCGGCCTGTTGTGGTACTTAAAACTTTCAGCTGAATAATTATGAAAACAACCCGTAACGTACTAGGATTATTAACAATTTTCTTTATCTCACTTGGCGCTTGCAAAAAAAAAGATACAACTCCTGATGTGGTCTTGCCAACAAATTTGCAAACAACAATTAGTCATACCTCTGGAACTGCCTCAATACAAGCCACAGCACAAAATGCTAACTTTTTTTCTTTTACTTTTTTTGAAAACGGGGATTCTACTCGAATTGAATCTCAACAAGGAACGGCAAGCTATACATTTAGTCAGAGCGGTACATATACAGTAAAAACAAGAGCTCACACTACGCAGTATGATTTTATTGAAAAAATTGATCAAGTAATAATATATGTTGATTCTGCAGTTACAGGTGCGCCGACTGTCGGATATAGCACACCGTTGTCTTATCCGGGCTTGACGCTTGTTTGGAACGATGAATTTGATGGAACTACCCTCTCTTCAGACTGGACTTATGATATCGGAACTGGAAGTAGTGGTTGGGGCAATAATGAATTACAATACTACACAAATGATAATGTTCAGGTGTCAAATGGATTGCTTCAAATAACAGCCAAATCTGAAAGTTTTAACGCACAAGATTACACCTCCACTCGAATTAAAACTCAAGGATTAAAATCTTGGAAATACGGGAGAGTGGATGTGAGGGCAGCGTTGCCTTTCGGAAAGGGAATATGGCCTGCAATCTGGATGTTAGGAGACAATATTACAACTGTAGGATGGCCTGCTTGTGGTGAAATCGATATTATGGAATTGATTGGAGGCGCGGGATTAAATGACAGAACGGTTCACGGTACCGCACATTGGAGTAATGCTGGTGCGCATGCTTCATTTGGCAATAGTAGAAGCCTTTCTAGTGGTAAATTTGCAGATGAATTCCATGTGTTCTCAATTGTTTGGAATCAGAATTCAATTACGTGGATGTTGGATGATGTGGTTTATAATAGCTTGGATGTTACACCTGCTGAATTAAGCGAGTTTCAAGAAAAGTTCTTCTTAATTATGAACGTGGCTGTAGGGGGTAATTGGCCTGGAAGTCCTGATGCGAGCACTGTCTTTCCTCAAACAATGTATGTGGATTATGTTCGGGTGTTTCAATAAAATTGTAATTTAGTTTCAAATTCTAACACTCGCTACAGCTAATTAAAACATATGAATTACAAAATAGAATTTGATAAATTTTTTTCCTATTCATTTTCACTGGATTGCCTGATTTTTGGTTTCGAGAATGGTCAAATACATTTATTGCTTATCAAACGAAACATGGATCCTTTCAAGGGTGAATGGGCAATTCCGGGAGACTTGGTGTACCCGGATGAAGACTTAGATGAAGCAGGTAAGAGAATATTACACGATTTGACTAATTTGGATAAAATCAAGCTCCATCAATCTCAAACTTTTGGAAAGCCAAAACGTCATCCTCAAGGCCGGGTAATTACATGTGCCTACTTTGCGTTAACAAAAATGGATGAGGTAAATGCGGTTGCTTCCTCTTGGGCCACAGAAGTCAAATGGATCCCTGTCCATAAAATTGGGAAGCTCGCGTTTGATCACAACGAGATTTTATCTTCGACTTTTGACATTCTAAAAAATAAACTTTCAAATGAGCCGCTTTGCTTTGATTTATTGCCAGAAAAATTCACGTTAAACGAATTACAGCAGCTTTATGAATATGCTTTTAATAGCGATTTGAACAAGGCGAATTTTAGAAAGAAAATAAAACATATCCCATTTATCTCGCACGATGAAAAACAGACAAACGTCAAACATCGCCCCGCAAAGCTTTATTCTTTTGATAAAAAAAGGTATAGAGAATTAGTTGAGAAACAGGAGTACGCCTTCAAAATGTAATTTTTACACTAATTATTTTATACTTATTGTATTTTATACTATATTTACCCAAATAAATCTTAACTATGAAAAAAATTTACTTATTCTCAGCACTTGTATTTCTGGCAGTAAATACATTTGCTCAAATTGAAGGAACATGGCGTTTGGCGCCAGCAGCGGGTTCCCTAGGTGTTGGGCCAAATCAGGGAGATATTTCTTGGTGGTCAAACTCAACTGGAGATGTCTCAGTTAGGTCTTGTTTGTTTGATGATTCTATCAAATTTGAGGCTAATGGAACAATGACGCACTACATGGATGGAAGTACATGGGTGGAAGGATGGCAAGGTTC